>CAWUOE010000172.1:0-7044 GCA_963923355.1 uncultured Gemmataceae bacterium
ATAGCGTAGCGTCTCGTGGGCTCGGAGATGTGTATAAGAGACAGCTACCAAGCCCCGTACTTATCATCGGATCAGGTGGTGGACGGGTGGGAAGGGCTGCGGGCCGGCGTCAATCCGGGCGAGTTCCTTGCAGTGGGGACCACAACCGCCAGCAGCGGGAACCTGACAGGACTGGTATACACGGGACCCATTTCCGGCAACGGCGGTTCCAGCTTCAGTTTTTCCTATCCCGGATCCACGACCACCACCATCTACGGGCCCGATATCCTTGCCGGCGACGTTGTCCGAATTGTGGGGACCTACAAGGTTTCGGGGAGCTCGGATATATCCAGCTTCATCGCGGACGGCACTCTGGCGCAATTATCGGCCGGGACCCCGTCGAGCCTGCGCTCAGTCACATACCCCGCCATGGTCAACACAGTGATGCATTCCACGGCGGGCGGTTTGGCAGTGGGCAACGCCAACGACCAGGGCAGCACACTGTTCATCGCATTCCTGTATGACATCGACGGCGGGGAATTCCTGGCCAACACGGTCTATCCCGGTTCCGAAACGACCAGCTCCTATGGTATATGGCACAACGGGGGGACCAGTTACACGATCACCGGTGGCTATTCCAAGGATCTGAAGACCCATGGCTTTCTGGTGGACTACGACCTGGCCACCGGCCAGTATTCCAATTGGACCTCCTTCGATTATCCCAATCAGGGCGTTGGCAAGGACTATGTGACCCATTTTGAGGGTATCAGCAGCGTGGAACCCGGCGTCTACGCGCTCAGCGCCACATCCACCGGATCGGGAACCGGAACCGAGACGGCCATCACCGGTTCCTGGGTTAGCGTAAGGCGCCTGCCGGGGGGCGGCTTTGACAGCGGAACCTGGATAGATTTGAACTACCCTGGCTCCGGGGAGGCTACATACGGCAACTCCGTGTATGGCAACGCCGTGGTCGGGATTGTCGGCAGCGCGAGCTTTTCATACCAAGCCGAAGTGTATCTAGAGGGGCAGCCCTCTAACGTCATTAGCGGGAATGCAGGCAACGGTATTGCCCTGATCGGCACCTCCGGCAACCGGGTCGGCAACAACCGGATTGGCACAGACGCGTCCGGATCCAAGGCGTTGGGGAATGGGCTCGACGGCATCCTGGTACAGGACTCCAACGCCAACCTCATCGGCAACGAAGATCCGGTCACAGGGGTGGACTACTACAACACCTCCGCCCTGTCGGACCTGACGGTCACTGCATGGCAGGGGCTGAGGGGCGGGTCGAATCCGGGGGAGTATCTTTTCGCCGGCACCTCCGAGGAAAACGGCCTTATTTTTCAGGGGAACCTGGACCTTTCCAAGGGCACACCCACCCTGATCAATTTTCCGGGAGCTGCCAGCACGAGTATTTATGGCCCGGACCTACAGTCTGATGGATCGTTGAACCTTTGCGGCAGCTACAAGAACGGCCAGGGAGTGGTGAACGGCTTTCTCATGAGCGGCACGGTAGACCAGTTGTCCAGCCAGACCGGTTCCTACCAGACGATCTTTTACCCGGGATCGACCTACAACTACGCCCACAGCACCATGGGTGGACTCGTGGTGGGAGGTTCCGACTCGGGGTCGTCCGGAATTGTCGCCTGGATTTATAACAGCGCAACCGCCCAATTTGTGGCGAATATCGCCTATCCTGGCTCGATCAGCAACACGGCGTACGGGATCTGGGACAATGGGGATGGCTCCTTCACCATCTGCGGCGGTTACACCGCTGCGGACCTCAGAGGCCACTCATACCTGGTGAACTATAGCCAATTGACTGGCCGGTTCTCTAACTGGGCTACCTTTGACTTCCCGGATCCGAAGGAGCTGGTGTCCCATTTCGAGGGGATCAGCAGCACCGAGCAGGGTGTCTACAACCTGGCCGCCATGGGATTGGACCCTCTGACCGGGCAGCCCGTCAGGGCGGCTTGGGTCAGCGTGCGCCAACTTGTCGACGGAAGCTATGACCAAGCGCGCTGGGTGGATCTGGCCTATCCAGGGGTAACTTTGCCGGTAACCGCCAATTCTGTCTATGGCAACGCCGTTGTGGGGTTATACACCGATGGTTCGGTCGGTGGTTACCAGGCAAAAATAGATATCGGTTTCACGCTATCCAACGTGGTCAGCGGCAATAGCGGCAACGGCATCCGCCTTGCGAACTCAAGTAACAACCTGATCGGCATGAACTATGTCGGCACGGATCTTTCCGGTCTGGTGGACCTGGGCAACCTGGGTAGCGGCATCCTGCTGGAGAACGCCTCCAAGGCCAACAGTATCGGGGGCCAGGCCACGAATGGAAACGATCCCACTAGTGGGGTTTTCGTGCGGCCCCCGATGGGCAACCTGATCTCTGGCAACGGCTTGTACGGCGCGCTGATCCGCAATGGCTCCGAGGGCAATCTCCTCTGCGGCAACTTCGTCGGAACCGACGGGACCGGCAACCTTCCGCTGGGTAACGGACTAGACGGGGTCGCCATCCTGGAATCCGATTTCAACGAGCTGATCGGCTGCACCTTCGAGCAAAGCCCTTTCGTCTTTTACAACGTGATCAGCGGCAACGGCGGCAACGGGGTGCGGGTGCGCAATTCCGACGATGTCACCATCCATGCCAACTTCATGGGTGTAGGTGCCGACAACGCCAGCCTGGTGCCCAACGCGCTGGACGGACTGCTGGTGGAAGGGGATTCACTCAACACCCAGGTGGGTGGGGTGATACCCCTGGGCAACGTGATCGCCGGCAACACGCTCAACGGTATCGAGGTCCGTGACACCGTCAGCGGGTTCATCACCTTCAACACCTTCGCCGGGCTGTTTGCCTTCAGCACGGCCGCGCCGAACGGCGGTGACGGCATCCTGATCACCTCCACCGGCGGCAACAACCTGGTGCGGACCAACGTGGTGTCGGGCAACCTGGGCAACGGTATCCACATTTCCGGCAACGCCACCGGGGTGACGGTGGACCCCAACCTGGTTGGACTGGATACCTCAGGCTTTGAGCCGATGGCCAACGGCAAGAACGGCCTGCTGATCGACGGGAACGCCCATGGCAACATCATCGGCGGCGACAGGCGGTCGGTGATCCCGCAAAACACTTTCAGCGCCAACAACGGGTATGGCATCGCCTTTGGCGGGACCGCCCACGACAACATCGTCTTCAACACCATCGTCGGTCTGGATGTGGTCGCCTTGCACCCTTACGGCAATGAGATGGGTGGCGTTTACCTGGGGCCCAACACGCACAATAACTCCATCGGCAGCCTGGAGGCATCCCTGCCGAACCTGATCTCGGGGAACCGGGGCAGCGGGGTGCTGATGGAGAACTCCAACTACAACATCGTGCAGAACTCGACCATCGGGGGGACCGCCGGGGGGGGTGTTGCCCCGAACCTGGGCAACGGTGTCACCATCATCAACGGCCAGGGTAACCAGATTGGCGGAGACAACGCCGGCAACACCATCCCGGGTAACACCGGCGAAGGGGTCGCGCTGGTCGGTGGCTCTTCCAACCAGATCAGCCAGAACTCGATCGTGGGGAATCGAGCGGGTATCACCCTCACGGCAGGCGCCAACGGCAACCAGGCGGCTCCCGTGCTGGCCTCAGCTAGGCCCTCGCCGTCAGTGGCCAAGGTGTTGATCGCCGGCACCCTGCTCTCGGAACCCAACAGGAATTACCGGATCGAGTTTTTCTCCAACCAGACGACCAACGGTTCCTATCAAGGCCAGACCTACCTGGGCTCCACCTTCGTGCAGACGGACGGTTCGGGGCGAGCGGCCTTCGCAGCGGACTTGCCCATGGGGGCAGTTTCGGGCACTGTCTTCACCACGACGGCCACCGAGTTACAGTCCCTGAACACCTCGGCATTTTCGGGGCCTGTGGAATTGGACTTCGCGAACATCGTGGTCGCCGGCACAGGGCCGGGGGTCCGTCCGGAAGTCAAGGTGTTCGTCGCCGGCACCGACAGGCTTTTGACGACACTCTACCCGTTCCAATCGGGTTACATGGGCGGGGTGAATGTCACGGTGGGTGATCTGGACCTGGACGGCGTGCCCGAGGTGATCGTCGCCTCGGGGGGCGGGGCCCAGGCCACCATCCAGGTCATTGACACTGTGACCGCTTCCGTGAAATCCAGCTTCTATGTGTTCCCCGGCTACCAGGGACCGGTCACGGTCGCCTCGGGGGATGTGGACGGTGACGGCAGGCCCGACCTGGTCGCCTGCTCCGGGGACGGGTCGATCGCAACGGTGGCCATCCTGGACGGGTTGACCGGTGTGGTGTCGCGCAGCTTTTACGCCTTTGAGGGCGGCGCCAAGACGGGGGGCACCATCGCGGTGGGTGACCTCGACGGGAAGGGATCCCAGGAGATCATCGTTGGGGGCGGCGCGGGGAACCAGGGGCTGGTCAAGGTGTTCGGTGTGTCGGACGGGGAATGGGGTGCACTCGGCCAGTTCAAGGCCTTCGCCAATTACAACGGCGGGGTGAACGTGGCAGCGGGGATTCTGAATGAAACCGGCACCGCGCAGATTCTTTGCGGTTCCACAGGGACCTCGATCGGAACGGTCACTGTTTTTGATGGCCTGACCCTGTCCAACCTGAAAAGTTTCTGGGCCTATGGCGCCGGTTACCGGGGAGCCGTCAGCGTGGGGGCATTCGACCTGAACGGACCCGGCAAGGGAGGCGGGATTGTCACCGGCACGGGTGCGGGTGCGCCGCCCCAGTTGGTCCAGTTTCGGTATGGCGATCTTGCCGCCCTGCAGAGTTTTTACGCCTACTCGAAGGACATGACCAAGGGCCTTTCCGTGGCAGGCTCCTTAGCCGATGTCCTGTTCAGCCAGCCCCTGCCGCCGGTCTGAGCGAATGCAAGCGTCAAGGAGCTCGGCGGGTCAGCTTTTTGACCCGCCGAGCTCCTTGTTCAGTTGCCCACGCCGATGATGCGGAGAACCAGCCATAGGCCGAGTACAGCAGGCAGACCCGAGGCGAACAGGACTTGGCCGAATTTCTGGACGGCGCGGTTTGGCAGGACCGTACCCAAGCCCGCGAGGGAAATGGCCCCGAAGAGGACGCCTGTCAGGGTGGCCAGCAGGTACGTGTCGATTTGGTTCCAGCCCATGGCCGTTTTTTTTCCTTTGCTTGGTGCCAGCAGCCATCGCATTATATCCCGCACCCGTTCCCTCTGGCTTTCAGGGAAGTTGGCGGGGATAATCGAACGATAGTAATGAAGGATCTCAACCTCCAAAGCTCCCGCCCTCGTTGAAATCCTTTTCCCTCCGTGGATGAAGCATGCTTAGCATCCTGGGATCACCCAAGCGCCTGTGTGATGGGCTCACCCGCCGGGACTTGATGCGGGTGGGCTCCTTGGGCGCCTTGGCATCCATGGGGCCTTGGGGACCTTTGTCGCTGCGGGCTGATACCCAGTCCGGGGGTGCCACGAAAGATTTGGGCGGTTTTGGCAGGGCCAAGCGCTGCATCCTCCTGTGCCTGTGGGGCTCACCCAGCCAACTGGACACCTGGGATCCGAAGCCGGACGCGCCCGTTGAAATCCGAGGCGACATCCGCTCGATCAATACCGCCCTTCCGGGCGTGCGCATCAGCGAGATTTTCCCGCGCACGGCGGCCCTGCTGGACAAGGTTTGTGTGCTGCGCACCTTGACCCACCCCTACCCCGTGCATGGCGTGGCCTACGCCACCTCCGGCGTGCCCACCACGGATATCCCGCTGGAGTCGAAGCCCAGGGATTCGCGCCACTGGCCCTTCATCGGATCGGTGGTGGATCACCTGGATTCGAGGGGCAAAAAAAACGCCACCGGCATTCCCGGCAACTTCGCCCTGCCCTTTCCCTTCGGCTCCAAGCGCGGGCCGGCCCGCTCCGGCCCGTTCGGCGGCTTCCTCGGACCGACGGCCGACCCGGTCTGGTCGGAGTTCAGGGCCTTGGGCACCAGGAGCCTGGAGCGCGATTCCAACACCCCCGGAATTCCACCCAAGATGGTGGCCGACCCGTACCTGGGTATCCGGCCGGATGACCGGTTTGAACTGTGCAGGCCGGTGGAAGGCCTGACCTTGGATCGCATGAACCCCCGGCTGAGCCTGGCGCAGCAACTGGATGGGGTGGGCCTGATCGAGGGCGCCCAGGCGTTTGAAAGCCAGCGCGCCATGGCGATGGCCCTGACCACCTCGGGCAAGCTGGCCGATGCGCTGGAGGTGCACCGCGAGCCCGCCAAGCTGCGCGAATGCTACGGCATGAACCTGTTCGGCCAGTCCGTCCTGGCCGCGCGGCGCGTGCTGGAAGCCGGCGGCAAATTTGTGACGGTCTTCTGGGACGAGTACGGACAGGTCAACAGCGGCTGGGACACGCACGTGTTCCACTATCCCCGCCTGCGGGATGAGCTGGGGCCGGGATTCGACAACGCCTTCGCCTCCCTTCTGGCCGATTTGGAACAGCGCGGCATGCTCGAGGACACCGCCGTGGTGGTGCTCAGCGAGCACGGGCGCACGCCCCGCATGCAGAATGTCCGGGGTGGCGGCCGCGACCACTGGTCGGGTGTGTACTCGGCGGCTTTTGCCGGCGGTGGCTTTGCCCGCGGCCGCGTCGTCGGACGGAGCGACCGGCAGGGCGGCAAGCCGGCCGAGACGCCGTTTTCCCCCAAGGATGTCCTGGCGACCCTGTACCACCTGCTGGGCATCGATCCCCACACCGAGATCCATGACCGCATCGGCCGGCCCCTGCCCGTGGGCGGCATAGGCCGCGTGCGCGGCGAATTGATCGGCTAAGGGCCCACGATGACCGGCCCCGTGCCAATGGAAAAGCCTTGAGCCATTGCCTGATTGAATGGCTGAAAATTTGGCAACATAATAGAGATAAAAGTAATCCAAATAATAAAATGTCGCCACTCATTTGGCTCCAGAAATGGTACCCGATGCATTTTCAGTCCATGAGTTTTTGGAATAATTGGTCGCCCCAAAGAGGATAGTGCTGGGCGCCTCCAGTTGCTGGGACCCAAAAGGGACCCGGTTTATGCCTTTCA
>CAWUOE010000173.1:0-7040 GCA_963923355.1 uncultured Gemmataceae bacterium
ACCAAAACGCTGTCCGCGGCGGATGCGGCCTCCCACGTGCTGAGCAACCCCCTGTGGCCCTTGAAAACATCCTCCGCGGAGGGCCGGCAACTCAGCTCCCTTTTGGAGGCTGAGCTGTTGGGCAATGAAAAGGCGGTGGACAAGGCCGAAAAGCGGCAGTTCATCAACGACGCGATGGAGCGAATGCATCCGGGTTTTTCTTTGCTGGCAAGCGCGGAGAGGCAGTCGGCCGAACGGGAGGCTCTACAGGAACTGTCTGAAAAAGAGTTGACCCGGCGATATCCACAACAGTTGGCGCTGGCGATGGGATTGCTTGTGATGCTGGGGGGTATGTTTCTGCGTGGTTTCAAGGAGGTGATCGGCCTGGCGGCGGTCATCGTGCTGGTTTACCTGATTTTGAACGTGATGGTGATCGGTTCCGGGTTGGCGTTTCTTTTCAACCACCGCGAGTATCTGGATGCCTGGTTGGCAAAACTGGCAAACCCCAGCCTTTGGTTCCCGACAGAATGGCAAAGTGCCCACACCCCATCTTTTTCGAGCCTTCCGGGATTTCTGGGACTGGGTCTGACTTGCCTTTTGCTTTTTCCCAAACTCGCACTGGGGTTGAGCGGATTTGAGACCGGTGTCGCCATCATGCCCCTGATCCGGGGTGGGAAGGAAGACACCATCGAGGGGCGGATTCGCGCGACGCGTTATCTGCTGGTGACGGCGGCCTTGATCATGTCGGTGATGCTGCTGGGATCTTCCCTGGTGGTCACCACCCTGATTCCGGCCGGTGAATTGGTGAATCCGCTGGGGGAATCGTTTGAAAGCCAGGCAAAGGACCGCGCCCTGGCCTACCTCGCCCATGGCGAAAGCCCGGTCGAGGGACTGCAATCTGGTACGCACCCCTTTTTCGGACAGACATTCGGCACGATTTACGACATTTCGACCATCGTGATCCTTTGGTTTGCAGGTGCATCGGCCATGGCGGCCCTGTTGAACCTTGTGCCCCAGTACCTTCCGCGCTACGGGATGGCTCCCCAGTGGACAAAGGAAATCAAGAAACTGGTGATTTTGTTCACCTTGATCAACCTGTTTGTCACCTGGGTCTTTGACGCCCGGGTGGACAAACAGGGCAACGCGTACGCGACCGGTGTGCTGGTCCTGATCCTGAGCGCCTGCATCGCATCGGTGATCCAGATGATGCGAGAGCGCGCCGGGATGCCATGGTCCAGACGCTTTCCCTGGTATTTCGGTGCCGTGACAGCGGTCTTTGCCTACACGCTGCTGGACATTCTGGTGGAAAAGCCGGAAGGCCTGAAGATTGCCACCGGTTTTATCTTCAGCATTTTGGCTGTCTCTTTCCTCTCCAGAATTTCCCGCACCACCGAGCTGCGCTTCGATGGTTTCCGGTACGCGGACGAGAATTCCCAGTTCCTTTATGAATCTCTGCTGGAAAGTGATTTTCACCTGGTGGTTCCCCACAGGCCGGGTCGCAGGGACCTCTCACTGAAAGAGGAGACCATCCGCAAGGAGCACCATCTGGATGACCGGGAGGATGAAATCGTTTTCCTGGAGCTTTCCCTCGGGGATGTCAGCGACTTTCTGGTGAAGCCGTTGCTGGAGGTGGCCCACGAGGACAACCGCTGGATCCTCAGCGTGACAGGGTGCGCCTCCATTCCGCATGTTATCGCGGGACTGACGATGGAAATGGCCAAACGGTCTTCGCAGCCACTGGAAATCCATTTCGGCTGGTCGGACGAATCGCCTCTGGTTGCCAACCTGAAATTCGTTTTCTTCGGGGAGGGCAATATCCCGTGGCTGGTCCGCGAAATCATTCGACGCAATCAACCTGATGAGCGGCTGCAGCCGCGAGTGGTGGTCGGCTAAGGTGGCTAGAATCTAACCTAGGGCATGTGCCCATCAACCTGGGGTGGTGATCTGACATGAGAAAGTTTTTCAGTAAGAATTTGGCCATGATTGCCGTCGCCGCTGGCGCTGGTTTGATGTCCAGCCCGGGCGTTTTGAGGGCAGATCCCTTCACGACGGAAGACCAGGCGGCGACGATCGCCCGCCTGAAACGAAATCTGTACTACCTGGCATCGCCTTTTTGCGAGGGACGTGGCCCCAAGACCGTTGGCAGCGAGAGGGCAGGTGAATACATCGCTGACCGCTTCGCCATGGCCGGTTTGAAACCGGGCGGGGTGCAGGGCGGGTACTTTCAGCCCTTCCGAATCCAGGGAGCCAATCAAGAAGGGCCCGGGAGCCTTGTACTGAAGAGCAACGACACTTCAGTTCCCGCGGCTGAAGGCAAGGACTTCACAGTCTATGGCCTTTCGGGAAGCGGCAAGGCGAAAGGCGGCGTGGTTTTCTGCGGCTTTGGGATCGAGTTCAAAGACGGGGAAGGGGAGAAGGCTTTCGCCTACGATGATTTCGCCGGAGTACCCGTCGAGGGGAAGGTGGTTGTAGTCCTCCGTGAAGCGCCAATCAAACGTCCCAACGGGAGCGCCTTCGCCGAGGGGGGAAGAGTTCGCACCCTGGGCTCCATCACCGAAAAGGTCTCCAAGGCTGTGGCGCGCAAGGCGGCTGCCGTCCTGGTGGTGAGCAACAAGGATTTAGCGGGCGGCGATGATCCTTTGGTGCCGTTTGATTTCACTTCCTTTTCGCCGGCGAGCCGAGCCGCCAAGGTGCCGGTATTCCACATACGCCGGGCCTTGGCTGACAGCCTGCTGAAGGCGGCCGGGAAGCCTTCCATTCTGGATCTCGAGAAGAAGATTTCCGAATCTGGCAAACCCGACTCCTTCGAATTGACCGGTTGCGAGGCGGACTTGGGATGCTCGGTCAAGCGTGGAGCGAACGAGGTGCCCCTGCGGAATGTGGTGGGGGTTCTGGAAGGCAAAGGCCCGCTGGCCAATGAGACCATTGTGATTGGTGCCCATTACGATCATGTGGGATATGGTGGGTTCAGCAGTTTGGCCCAAGTCAAGATGCCCACCTTGCACCCAGGCGCGGATGACAACGCCTCGGGTACCACAGCCCTGCTTGAGTTGGCCCACCGCTTCGGATCGATGCGGGAACGGGAGGGACGGCGGCTGGTGTTCATTGCATTCAGCGGTGAGGAACTGGGGCTATTCGGCTCGGTGGCTTACTGTGCCAACCCCTTGTTTCCCCTGGAACAAACTGCCGCGATGGTCAACCTGGACATGGTCGGCAGGTTGCGCCCAGAAAAAATGAGCGGAAAAGACCGGTTGCTGGTGCAGGGGGTGGGCACCGCCGCAGGGTTTGACTCACTGATTGAAAAGCTTAACAAGGGGCGCGATTTTCAATTTGTCAAACAACAGAGTGGCTTCGGTCCCTCCGACCACAATTCTTTCTGTGCCAAAAAGCGCCCGGTGTTGTTCTTTTGGACGGATGTGCACGAGGACTATCACCGGCCGACGGACCTGCCTGACCGGATCAACTACGAGGGGATGACGAAGATTCTGGGATTTGCCCAATCGGTGATCCGCGAACTCTCGACGGTTGCCGAGAAACCCTCCTTTGTGGAAGTGGCCAGGGCAGGAGGCCAAGGCCGACCGACAGGCAACCGTCCGCGGTTGGGGATACGGCCCGGTTACAACGAGGGTGAAACGGGTGTGGTGGTAGAGGGTGTGAGTCCCGGTGAGGCCGCCGAGAAGGCCGGTATCAAACAGGGTGACCGCATCATTGAGATGGCGGGCAAACCCGTGCAGAACATCGAGGGCTACATGCAATTGATGGGCACGGTCAAGGCGGGCACCACCGTGGAGATCACTGTGCTGCGCAAGGACCAGAAAATTCAATTGAAGGTCCAGATTCCGATGCCGATGGCTGGTCCTTGACCTTACGGTCGCAGAAAGCGGCAGGATTACTCATGGCAGGAGGCCGCACCGCTCGATGAACCGTGGTGTTTTGCCTGAAAACCCGAACATCCTGATTGTCAAGCCGAGCGCCCTAGGGGACATCTGCCATGCCCTGCCTGTCCTCGGATATCTGAGGGAGCGGTTTCCTGGCGGCCATCTGGCTTGGCTGGTAAACCGTTCCTTCGCACCTTTGCTCTCCGGAAAAACCGGGCTGGATGAGGTGATTCTTTTTGACCGGGGAGCATCCGCCAAGGGATGGCTTGCCGGTTGGCAGGCCTGGCGCGCCATGTCTTCCCTGGTGCGCGCCAGGCGATGGGACTTGGTTCTTGACCTGCAGGGGCTTGCCCGCAGCGGAATAATGACGTGGATCAGCAGATCCCGCGAACGATGGGGCCTTTCCGATTCGCGCGAGTGTAGCCGGTTTGCCTACACCCGACGAATCCAAGTTCCTGACGGTGAAACCCATGCGGTGGAGCGGTACTGGCTGTTCGCCCGGGCCTTGGGTGCGCCCGAGAAGCCTGTCATGAATCGACTGGTCCTGCCGACTGAGGCGGTGGTCAGGGCAGAGTCCCTGCTGGCGGAATTGCCACGTCCCTGGTTTGTGGTCGCACCTGGCGCCCGCTGGGTTACGAAACGATGGCCGCCCGAGTCTTTTGCCAAGGTGGTAAACGCCTTGGTGCGGCGGCACGGCGGTTCCGCGGTGGTGGTTGGTGCACCGGATGAGATGGAGTTGGGTGACCGGCTGTGGGCATCTCTGAGTGTTCCCAGCCAAAATTTCACCGGAAAAACCTCGCTTTTGGAAATGGCTGGAATCCTGTCCCAGGGAGACCTGATTCTGGCCAACGACTCCGGACCACTTCATGTGGGGGTGGCACTCCGTCGGCCGGTGGTTGCGCCGTTCTTCTGCACCAAACCAAGCCTGACTGGACCCTACGGCCAATTGGAAGGGACGCTGTGGACACCGAGGTCCTGTCGGGGAAGCCTGGTTCGCCAATGCCCCACCTCGATGGAGTGTTTTGCGGATTTGGCTTGGGAAAAGGTGTTTGAGGCGGCCAACACCGTGTTGAAACAATCAGAGGCCAGTTAACCGATGGATCAGGAACGGATCATCCTGGCAAGCGGCAGCTCGGGCCGGCGATGGCTGATGGAGGAAGCCGGATATTCCTTCGAGGTGAAGGTTTCCCAAGTGGAGGAACCTTTGGGGGGATTTGCGGATCCAGCCAGTTTTGTCCAAGGGGTTGCGTGGTCGAAAGCCAGGGCGGTGGCTGAATCCATGGGACAAGCGCAACGGACCGTTGTCATCGCCGCGGACACGATCGGATGGTTGGACGGGATGCCGCTGCTCAAGCCGGACGATGCCGACCATGCGAGGTCCATGCTCACCACCATGCAGGGACGCATTCATGAACTGTGGACCGGGGTTTGCCTGTGGGATTTGGCCGGAGGTTGGCAGATCCATTGGCAGGAAAAGAGCCTGGTTCGGGTGGCACCCATGAGCCAGGAGGAGATCGGGCATTATCTGCAAACCCGGATTTGGAAGGGATGCTCTGGATCCTATGCGGTGAATGGGTTGGAGGATCCGATCATTCAGATTCTGGAGGGTAGCCTATCCAACGTGGTGGGCCTGCCCATGGAAAGCCTGGCCAAACGACTTGAAGACTGGCGCGAGATGACTGCCTGATAACCAAGATTGGATAGCCAAGTAAAAAGGGCCATGATTTTTGGGTTGTATCGACGCCTCTTTTAGATTTGCGTCTTTTTTCCTCAAGTGGAGCGCCGGATCCCTTTTTCCGTGTGGCATGGTTGCCTCGGGGAGGGGTGTATGGCCGATATCGAACGCATGGCCAAGGACCGGTTGGGGCCGATGGTGGCCCGACTGGGTTTGGGTTTGGTGGTGGTTTACCACGCCTGGGGTCGCATCACGCATAGTGGAGGGGCCAACTGGCATGGCTCCATGCCGCCGACAGCGCAGTTGCTTTATGCCTGGGCAGAGCTGTTTGCCGGTTTATTTGTGATACTCGGGCTGCACTGCCGGATTGCCTGCGGTGTGTTGGTAGCCTTGGTTGCTTGCAGTGCCTGGATGGACTACAGCGCCAGCCAGTTTGCCCAACCCATTTCAAGGCTGGAAGCCCCTTGGCTTTTTTATTCCCTTTTGGCCACCGTGCTTTTTGTTGGCCCGGGAGATTGGGCTTTGACCATTGGGTTGGCCCGGGGCAAAGCCAGGTCCAAGCCCTCACCTCCCTCCGCCATTCGGGCAGCTTGAAACCAGTGACCCAAATACCAAGCCCGCCATTCCGGAAGGAAAGGCGGGCTTTTTGATTGAAAGCAAAGGATTAGCCCTGACGCACTTCAATTTTACGTCTTTGAACTTCTTCCTTTTTAGGAAGATGGATTTTCAGGACGCCCTTGGCCTGCTCGGCCCAAATCTTTTCTTGGTCCAGGGAATCTGAAAGCTTGAGATGCCGCTTGAATTGGACCGACCTTCGTTCGAGCAGGAGGGATTTTGAACCATCGCGCACTGGGTTGGATGGGTTTGCAACGACCTGCAATTCCCCCTGATGGACTTCAAGGTTTACCCCAGAAGGCTCCACACCAGGTAGGTCCACCAAAACCTGAACCTCGTCCTTGAGTTCTAGGATGTCGATCCTGGGTAGCACTGTGGGCAGGGTGACAGAGGTGCCATCCTGTTTCTGTTGGGCTGTGCAGGTATTTTCAATCGGGGATTGCATTGGAGTTCTCCTTTAGAAAATGAGTGGAAGGAAGCGGTGGAGGTCACCCCTGGGAAACCAAGATACGGCGCGGGCCATATTCAGCCTGTTTGGTGATTGACACGGTCAGTCGGCCGTTTTTCAGGCTGGCTTCCACCTTGGAAGGGTCTACCCGGAAGGGAAGTTGGACGGAGCGGTGCCATTCGGTGGATTCGCGCTCTCTTCGCACCCATTGGGCCCCTTCGGGCAAAGTAGCTGGTGCCGATTTCGCCCTGATTTCAAGGAGGCCGTCCGGACCAACCTCAACAGTCAGGTTTTCCGGGTCGACGCCCGGCAAATCACCTTCCGCAATGACCGTTTCACCGGATTCCCACACATTCAACCGGAGTGATTGGGAAGGGGAAGGCTCGTCCGTGGCCAGCCCCTGAACAACCCGGTCGAAAACCTGGTTCAGTTCTGCAGAAATAAA
>CAWUOE010000174.1:0-7021 GCA_963923355.1 uncultured Gemmataceae bacterium
GGCGTGGAGAACGCGCTCTACATGACCTCGCAGTGCACCAACGACGGCAACTACACGCTGATGGTCACCTTCAAGGAGGGCATGGACGCCAACATGGCGCAGGTGCTGGTGCAGAACCGCGTGTCGCTGGGCCTGCCCGTGGTGCCCGACCTGGTGCAGCGGCAGGGCGTGCCGGTGAAGAAGATCTCGCCCAGCACGATGATGATCGTCAACCTGGTCAGCGACAAGGGGTCCGACGGCAAGCCGGTCTACGACGACCTGTACCTGAGCAACTACGCCACCATCCAGATCCGCGACGAGCTGCTCCGCCTGCCCGGGGTGGGCAACGTCACCTTCATGGGCGAGCGCGACTACTCCATGCGCGCCTGGCTGAACCCCGAGAAGATGGCCAGCCTGGGCCTGACCACCGACGATGTCATCAACGCGCTGGACAACCAGAACCTGCAGGTGGCGGCCGGCTCCATCGGCCAGCAGCCCGTGCCCCAGGGCCAGCAGTTCCAGCTCATCATCAACACCCTGGGCCGCCTGACCGACCCGCTGCAGTTCGGCGATGTGGTGGTGAAGGTGGGAGGCGTGGCGGGCACCGCCGCCGACGGTGGCACCAGCGCGGGCGTGATCCGACTTTCCGACATCGCCCGGCTGGAGCTGGGGGCACAGCAATACGACCAGTCGTGCGCGCTGGACGGCGAGGCCTCGGTGGCGCTGTCGGTCTTCCAGTTGCCCGGCTCCAACGCCCTGGCCACCGCCAAGGGCGTGTACGACAAGATGGACGAGCTGAAGAAGCGCTTCCCCCGCGGGCTGGACTACAAGATCGTCTACGACACCACCCCCTTCATCAAGGAATCGATCATCGAGGTGTTCAAGACGCTGCGCGACGCCATCGTGCTGGTGGCCATCGTGGTGCTGGTGTTCCTGCAGAACTGGCGGGCCACGCTGATCCCGCTCATCGCGGTGCCGGTGGCCATCATCGGCACCTTCGCGGCGATGGCGGCCATGGGCTTCAGCCTGAACAACCTGTCGCTGTTCGGCCTGGTGCTGGCCATCGGCATCGTGGTGGACGATGCCATCGTGGTGGTGGAAAACGTGGAGCGCTGGCTGGCGGAGGGTTTCACCCCGCGCGACGCGGCCCGCAAGGCGATGGACGAGGTGACCGGACCCGTCATCGCCGTGGCGCTGGTGCTGTGCGCCGTGTTCGTGCCGTGCGCCTTCATCAGCGGCATCACCGGGCAGTTCTTCCGGCAGTTCGCCATCACCATCGCGGTGTCGACCGTGATCTCCGCGTTCAACTCGCTGACGCTGTCGCCGGCGCTGGCGGCCATCCTGCTGAAGCCGCACGGGGCCAAGCGTGACCCGCTGACCTGGCTGATGGATGTGACGCTGGGCTGGTTTTTCCGCCTGTTCAACGGCGCCTTCGACCTGGCCACCACCGCCTACACCCGTGTGGTGGGCGGCCTGCTGTGGATCAGCCCGCTGGTGCTGGCGGCCTATTGCGGCCTGCTCTACGCCACCTGGTGGAGCTTCACCCACACCCCCACGGGCTTCATCCCACAGCAGGACAAGGGTTACCTGCTGCTGAATGTGCAGTTGCCCGACGGCGCCAGCGTGCAGCGCACGGGCGAGGTGGTGCGCCGCATCGAGACCATCGCCCGCGGCACCGAGGGCGTGGGCCACACGGTGGCCATCGCGGGGCAGTCGCTGCTGCTGGGGGCCAACGCCCCGAACTTCGGCTCGCTGAATGTGATTCTGAAACCGTTCGAGGAGCGCCGCGGCCTGTCGGGTGACGACATCGCCGGTAAGCTGCGCGAGAGCCTGGCCCGCGAGGTGCGCGAGGCCACCGTGGGCGTCTTCGGCCCGCCTGCCATCGACGGCCTGGGCAACGCCGGCGGCTTCAAGCTGATGCTGGAGGACCGCGGACCGCTGGGCCTGCCCACCGTGCAGGCGGCCAGCGACGCCATCGTGGCCAAGGGCAACAAGACCGAGGGCCTGACCGGCCTGTTCACCAGCACCCGCACCAACACCCCGTGGCTCTACCTCGATATCGACCGCGACAAGTGCATGACCATGGGCGTGCAACTGGCCGATGTCTTCAACTCGCTGCAGGCCTTCCTGGGCTCCTACTACGTGAACAACTTCAACCAGTTCGGCCGCACCTGGCAGCTCAATGTCATGGCCGACCAGCAGTTCCGCAACCGGGTGGAGGACATCCTGCTGGTCAAGGTGCGCAACAAGGACAAGCAGATGGTGCCGCTGGGCACCATGGCCAAGGTGCGCGATTCCAGCGGCCCGGCGCTGCTGATGCGCTACAACATGTACTCCGCCTCGGCCATCTACGGCAACAGCCTGCCCGGCACCAGCTCGGGCCAGGCGGTGGAGCGCATGCAGCAAATCGCCGAGAAGGAACTGCCCGGCGCCATGGCTTACGAGTGGACCGAGCTGACCTACCTGCAACTGCAGGCGGGCAACACCGCCATGATCGTCTTCGCGCTGGCCGTGGTGTTCGTGTTCCTGGTGCTGGCCGCGCAGTACGAGAGCTGGTCGCTGCCCCTGGCGGTGATCCTGGTGGTGCCCATGTGCCTGCTCTGCTCGGTGGTGGGTGTGATGCTGGCCCGCATGGACATCAACATCTTCACGCAGATCGGCTTCGTGGTGCTGGTGGGCCTGGCCAGCAAGAACGCCATCCTCATCGTCGAGTTCGCCAAGCAGCAGCGCGAGGAGGGCAAGGGCCGCCGCGAGGCGGTGCTGGAGGCGTGCCGGCTGCGCCTGCGGCCGATCCTGATGACCTCGTTCGCGTTCATCCTGGGCGTGGTGCCGCTGGTGGTGGCCGAGGGTGCCGGCGCCGAGATGCGTCGCACCCTGGGCCTGGCCGTGTTTTCAGGCATGCTGGGGGTGACGGTCTTCGGCATCTTCCTGACGCCGGTGTTCTTCTTCGTGATCCAGTGGTTCACCGATCGCGGCAACGCGACCAAGGCGGCAACGGCCACTGCCGCACCGGCCCAGCCCCACGCCACCGGCGGGCACCACTGAGCCGGCGCTTTTGCGCCGGGGCAACAAGGCCCGTAAAATGGGATCAGTCAAACGGGAACCCGCCATGTCCGCCACCATCACCACCCGCAAGTTCACCGTGGAGGAGTTCATCCGCCTGGACCAGATGCGTTTCTTCCAGCCCGATGAAAAACTCGAACTGCTCGACGGCGAGATCCATCCCATGAGCCCAAGCGGCAACCAACATGTCCTGGTCTTGGCCCTTTTGGACCGCTGGCTGCAGCGCAATCTGGGCGACTCTTGGCTGGTGCTCTGCCAGAGCAACATCCGTCTGGGGAAAAGCAGTCTGCCCCAACCCGATATCGCGGTGGTCCGGTTCCTGCGCGAATCCTTCCAGACCCGGCTCCCCTCCCACGCCGACGCCCACCTGGTGGTTGAGGTGGCCGATACCTCGACCGACATCGACCTCGGCCGCAAGCTGGAACTGTACGCCCAGGCCGGCATCCCCGAGTACTGGGTCTTCAATCTGGCCTCTGACATTCTGGAGGTGTTCACCCAGCCGCAGGCCGGCACCTACCAGATGCACCAGCGCCTGGGCGCCAACGACACCGCCCGCTCGGAAGCCCTGGGCATCTCGCTGCCCCTGGCGGATTTTTTGAAGCGAACCTGACCAATCTCAACAAACATCAAGTCGGCAACTCGGCGGTACCCCCGGGGGGGTGTTGCCGGGTTGCCCACTTGCCGGGTTGGAATGGAACTCACTCCCGCTTGGCATCCGCCTGGTAGGCCTGCCAGCGTTTCTGCCACTCGGCGGCCATGGCTGCCACCCGTGCGGGTTCCTTTTCAGCCAGATTGGTGGTTTCGCCCCGGTCGGTGGCCAGGTTGTACAGCTCCCACGGCGCTTCCCCTTCCATCGTTGGCGCGGTGGAGACGATCTTCCAATCGCCCTGCCGCAGCGCCCGGCTTTTCTCATGCCGGAACCACAGCGTGGCGTCCGCCCGGGTTTGCTTGCCGCGCAGCACCGGCACCAGCGACTGGCCGGGCAACGCGGGAGCCTTGGAGCCCGCGTCCACCGTCACGCCGGCCAGCTCCAACGCCGTGGGCACAATGTCCACCACATGGCCCAGGGAAAGGTCCACACTGCCGTTGCGTTCCTTGGGAATCCCGGCCGGCCAGTGAGCCACCAGCGCCGTGGCGATACCCCCCTCGTGGTTCCACGTCTTGTGCCGGCGGAAGGGGGCGTTGCAGGCGGTGGACCACCCCGGCCCCAGGCACAGGAAGGTCTCGGCCGACCCGGCGGGCGCCTTCTGGTTGTGACCATCGCCCCGCACCATGATCTCCGCGCTGGCGCCGTTGTCCGACAGGAACAGCACCAGCGTGTTGTCGAGCTTGCCCGATTGTTCCAGTTGGGTGACGATGCGGCCGATCTCCCGGTCCATCCGCTCCACCATGGCGGCGTGCACTTCCATCTTGGCCGCCTGAAAGGCCTTCTGTTCCGCACTGAGGCTGTCCCAGGCCAGGGGCCGGTTCAGCTCGTTCGGCCCGAGCGCCTCCATCGCCTTGGGGAACGGGTAAGGAGGTCCCAGGTCGCGCTCAAAGGGGGCTGGGCTCACTACCGGCAGGCCCAATTCCTTCTGGCGGGCCACGCGCGCGGCTCGCAGGGCGTCCCACCCCTTGTCATATTTCCCCTTCTGCCGGGCGATATCCTCCGCCGGAGCCTGCAGCGGGAAATGCGGCGAGGTGAACGCCACCAAGTGGAAGAACGGCTTGTCGGCATGAAGCCTGGCGTGCTCCTGCAGGCAATCGACCGCATGGTCGGCGATGGCGGTGCTGGTGAAGAAATCCTTCTTCCCCTGGGCGAATCCCCGGGCGGGCTTGCCATCGATGCTGATGTTTTTGGGCGTGAAGTTGCGGTCGTGGTCGTCCAGCACCCACGAGCGGGCAAATCCCTGGCCCTTGCCCACCGGGTTGCCGTCCACATGCCACTTGCCCGACAGGTAGGACCGGTAACCCGCTCCAGCCAGTCGCTCGGGCACCAGCGGTGCCCAGGGCGGTCGCTGCCCCTGGCCGCCCGATTTCATTCCGGGCACGCTGTCGCGCCGGACCTGCTGGGCGTAATAGCCCGACAACAGCGAGGAGCGCGTCGGCCAGCAGCGGGCTGTGTTGTAGAAGTTGGCCACCCGCAGCCCGTTTTTGGCCAGCCGGTCCAGGTGGGGCGTGGGAATTTCACTGCCGTGGCAGCCGATGTCGGACCAACCGAGGTCATCCGCCAGGATCACCAGCAGGTTCGGTTTGTCGGCGGCGCCAAGCCGGCTCCACCCCGCCAGAACCACCACCAGGGCCATCAGGGTCGCCGCGCGCATCTGCCATCCTCCGGCGTGAATTCCAATCAGGTCTTCGGGTTGAGCTCCATCGCCTCTTCCCAGTGCTCGTACAGTTGGGCCAGCTTCTCCTGGGTGTCGGCCAGTTTCTCCTGCACCTCCAGGGCCTTGCGGCCGTCGCGGTAGGTTTCTGGATCTTCCAGCGCGGCCTCCAGGTCGAGCTTCTGCTCCTCGTTGCGGTCGATGTCGGCCTCGATGTCGGTCACCTTGCGGAACGGATATTTCCGCTTGCGTTTGGAGGTTTCGGCGACACCGCCGCCGCTTGCGGGCGCGGGTGCCGGGGCGGATGCCGCCCGTGCCGCCGCCTTGCGCTCTTCCTTTTCCTGGGCGGCGGCCGTGCGGCTGGCGACGAGGCGCTCGTACAGGTCCCAGTTGCCGTGCACCACCTCCACATCGCCTTTGCCGTCGAAGACGATCAGCATGTCGGTGACGCGGTTCAGGAACCAGCGGTCATGGCTGACCACCAGCACGGTGCCCGGAAAGTCACGCAGCGCCCCCTCCAGGCTGTCGCAGGCCCACAGGTCGAGGTGGTTGGTCGGCTCGTCCAGCACCAGCGTGTTGATGTCGCGCGCCGCCAGCGCGGCCATGGCCACGCGGCTTTTTTCGCCGCCGGACAATTCATCCACCCGCTGGTGCACCTGCGCCCCCTCCAGGCCGAAGGCGCCCAGCAGGTCGCGCACGCGCTGCTCGGGGTAGGTGGGCTGTTCGGGCGGGCGCACCGCGTCGGCCAGCGTCTTGCCGGCGGGCAGGCAGGCGAGTTGCTGGTCGTAGTAGCCCACTTTCACGTGGGCGCCGGTGCGCACCTCGCCCGAATCAGGCTGCTCGTGCTCGAGCAGAATCTTCAGGAGCGTGGACTTGCCGCAGCCGTTGGGCCCCACGATGCCGATGCGGCTGCCCCGGCTGATCTGGAAGGACAGCCGGGTGAACAGCGGATCGGAGTATTTCTTCGACAGGTTCACCGCCTCCAGCACCGTCTCGCCGGTGTGGCCGGCCTCGCCGAAGCGGATGCGCGGCCCCTCGTGCAGCACCGGGCGGTCAAGCCGCTCCAGCTTGTCGAGCTGCTTCTGCCGGCTGGCGGCCTGCTTGTGCAACTGGCCGTAGTTCACGCGGCGGATGTAGTCCTCCTGGCGCTCGATCTCCTCCTGCTGCCTCTCATACGCCTTCAGCGCCTGCTCGTGGCGCTCGCGCCGCAGCCGCCAGTAATGGGTGAAATTGCCGGGGTAGCTCTCCAGCCCGCGCGGACCGATCTCGATGATGCGGGTGGCCACGCGGTCGAGGAAGGCGCGGTCGTGGCTGATCAGCAGCATGCCCTGCGGCTGGCCCAGCAGGTAGCTCTCCAGCCAGTTCACGGTGGCGATGTCGAGATGGTTGGTCGGCTCATCCAGCAGCATCACATCGGGCGCCGCCAGCAGCAGGCGGGCCAGCAGCAGGCGGTTTTTCTGCCCGCCGGAGAAGGTGTCCACCGCGCGGTCGAGATCGCCGTCGGGGAATCCCAGCCCGTGCAGGATCCCCTCCACCCGGTGCTCCACCGTGAACGCGTCGTTGTGGGCCAGTTGCTCGTGCAGGCGGTCGTACCGGGCCTCCAGCGTCCTCCGCTGGCTTTCATCGGTCAGGCCGGCCAGTTGGATGGCCACCTGCTCCAGCTCCGTCTGCGCCGC
>CAWUOE010000175.1:0-6981 GCA_963923355.1 uncultured Gemmataceae bacterium
GAGGACGGGAGCCTTCACCATCACCCAGGCGCGACCGGGGTTGGCCTTGGTCTTGCCATAGTCGAGGTAATGGTGGGCGTCGTCGGTGCCCAGTCCGTACAAGGGTGCCAGGTTGTGCTTGCCCAAGCGCAGGGCGAGGATGATGTCCCAGATTTTCTCGCAGCCCGCGTGGGTGGCATCGCCGCGGTTGTAGACCGTGGGGTGGCCGTTTTGCAGCTCGAAGAATCGCAGTTCTTCTACCTGCACCATCTCCTCGGCGCGCACGCCCCAGCCGAAGTTGGGGTGGTTGAGGAAGGCAAGCATGGGCCAGCCGGTCCGTTTCGACTGGTCGGCCACCTGGCGCAGGTTCACCTTCATGGTCTCCTCCACGCTGGCACCATCGATGGGGGTGATGGTGTCGCGCAGGTTGATGCCGTTCATGTGGACGGGAGCCTTCACATACTTGTGCGTGATCTCCTCGGCCGGCACCAGCAGGAATTTGCCGGGTTCCTCCAGAAGGCTGCGGAACTCGCGGAAGGGTTTCAGGCGGACCTGACTGGTGGGCTTGCCCTTCACATCCACCGTGCGGCGTTCCACCCAGGTCTGGCCAAAACGGTTCAGGTACTTGGCAAGCGCCGCGCCGCGCTTCGACTCATCGACCTTGGCGTCGATCCAGCGTTCCTTCTCGGCGATGACATTGTGCTCGGTGAGCGCCAGAAACTGGTAGCCGTTGCGCTTGTACCAGTCGCCGATCATCTCCGGGAAATCATCGCCATCACTCCATAGCGAGTGGGTGTGCAGATTGCCCTTCAGCCATGTGGGCCCTTGGGCCACAGCGGGCAGCAGACTGGGTTTGGCCTCGTTATCAGCTTCACCCCATGCCATGGGTAGGGTGAAAAGGGTAACCGTGCAGGTCAGGAGGAGGAAAGGTTTGAGGTAGTGCATGGTGAGTCCTCTTTGCTTCGGATCTGACTATAAACGAAGAAACCCCTCCGGTCACACAAGGAGGGGTTTCGTCCAGCAATCTTCATGCAGTTTGGATCAGGCGGGTTGATCCGGTATGGGGTCAATGTGGAGAGGTCCAAAATTCACCACCGTGCGCCCCGATTTTCGTTCTTCCTCCTGCAGATGCCAGACATTTCATCCAGGTTGTAGTTGAACCGCTTGGCGTGTTCGTGCCTGATCTTTCGGATTTCCCCTACGATGGAATCTGGCATATTTTCAAAATCTCTCACCTCTTCAACCGCTCAATCAACCAGGCCTGGCTGTTCTTGTATTTCTCGTTGGGTGCGCCCGGGTAGACGAGGAGGGTTTCCACGCCGGCCTCCTTGAGCTTTTCCACCAAAATCATGCCGAGCAGGGCGGAGTGGGTGGGGTCGTCCTGGTTTTCGCCCTTCACGGCAGGTTTTTTCTGCGAGGGGTATTCCAGATAGATGGCCGGGTCATCCTTGCTCACCTGTTCAAGGGGGGAATATTGACGAATCTTGGGCAGCAACTCGTTGCGATTTTCCCAGAACTTCTGGAATGCCCCGTCCCGTTCCTTGTCGGTGCGGATGGCGAAAGCGTGGCCGCCGTAGCGGTAGTTGGGCATCCACTCGCGCAGGATCTTCGGATCCAGTGTGGTCTGCGCTCCGGTGACGGCCGCTGTGTACAGCCGGGTGGACTGGCGTGCGATAGGATCTGATGACTTGGGGTCGGCCAGGTCATCGTGCAGGGCCAGGTAAAGGGACGAGCAACCGCCGGCCGAGCCGCCAGTGGCTCCGATCCGATCGGGGTTGATGTTCCATTCCTTCGCCTTGCTGCGCAAAAACTGCACGGCGCGGGCGGCATCTTCCAGCGGCCATTTCACGGGCGGGTCGATGCCTTTCTCGGTGGCCTCGGGCACCATGCGGTAGTTGATGGCCGCGCAGGCGATTCCCGCCTTCAGATAGGGGGCCACCTGGCGGGCGTAGTTGTCCTTGCTGCCATTCACCCAGCCGCCGCCATGGATCATCACCACCAGCGGGGTGGGTTTGTCAGACTCCGGTTTCCAGAAATCCATAACCTGGCGGGGGTGTGACCCATAGGCCACATTGGCCACGGTGGGTTGGACTGGCGGCGGCCCTTTGGGAGCCGCCTTGGCGTCTTTGCCCTTGGCTGAGCCTTTGGCCTCTTTCTTTTGTGCCTTTTCGGCGGGTGACTTGGTCGCGGGTTCCTGGGCTTGCAGGACCACCAGGCCGCCGAGGGCCATCATCAGGGCAAAAGCGCGCAACATGGACTTGCTCCGAGGTGGGAACGAACCGGATTCACTGGTTTGAGGCTAACCGATAACCGTTGGCACGGCATCAAAAATACGGCCGCAGTCATTCAGGCGGAAGGTGGCTGGTACATGCGGCATTCCTTCCGCAATTGGTGCAACTTGGCCTCGAGTCTTGCTTTCACCTGGGCCATCAGTGGGTCTTCCGCGGCGCGCCTGTCGCGCTCGGGGGTGACCTCGATGGCCTCATCCACGTCGACGATAACCCGCATGGGGCCGTGTGCCCGGGCGACTTCGGTCAGGTCTTCCTCGAATTTCTCCACCGTTTCCAGCATGCGGTCCACCGACGGGAATTCAGTGATGTAATCACCCGGGTAGCAATCGACCTGCTGGGCGAGGTAGGTGTCTTCCAGTTGGCGCCACCGGCGGGCGCGTTCCGCCTCGTCCAGCTCGTTGCGGCTCATGTCGGGGAAGATGCGCATCCGCAAATTCTTGATCCGGTTTGTGGTGACTTGGCCCTCCTGGGGTCCGCCCAGCCATTCCCGTTCCAGCGGGATCAGCAGGTGGTTCACCAGGTTGGTCTGGCGCTGGCGCAGCGAGCCGCCATCCATGGCCCGCAGGCCGTATTGCAGTTCCTTCAGCGCCAGCAGGGCGTTGCCCACCTGGATGATGCGGTCGGCCAGCGGCAACTCCGGGCGCAGCCTCCAGGTGAGCCGCTTCTCAATGGTGGACAGGACCGGATCGCACGCCTTGTCCAGGTCACCTTCGAAAAGGTAGCGGATCGCCACGGGGTGTATCACCACCTGCCCCAGGTTCTCCTTGGCCCTGCGCCGGGCGGCTGTGCGGGCGATGAAGGCCGGACCATCCATGAAACCCATCAGGTGGTCGTTGGTGCGGGTGGACAGGCCCTCGGGGAAGATCAGCAATGGACGCTCGGCCTTGTGCAGGATGTTCACCGCTTCATCGACGGCCTGACGGTCCAGCCCTTCGCGGTAGACACTGAAGGCCCCCATCACACGCAGGGACAAAGTGCGCCACCAGCCCAGGTTGAACAGGTGCCAGCTGGCCATGGCATACATGGGGCACGGGGCCTCGTTGGCCAAATGGCCCATGGCCACCGGGTCGGCTGTGCGGCAGTGGTTGGCCGTCAGAAGGATGGCATGGCCCGCCCGGAGAGATCCCCGCAGCAGGTCCACATTGCGGCACTCGTGCGAGACCACGCCGCATTCGTTGCGCAGGTAGGACTTGAAGGCGCCGAGCTTCAGCAACCAGTATTGCGGCCACCGCGCCCGGATCGGAGGGACGAAGCGGTAAGGTTTCTCGATCAGGATGTCACGCATCGGTGATCCCCAGGTGTGGCCGGCAAACCCGGCATCATCAGGCGAGAACCTCGCGCACCACCCTGCCATGCACATCCGTCAGCCGGAAATCGCGCCCGGCATGACGGAAGGTGAGCTTCTCATGCTGGATGCCCAACTGGTGCAGCAGAGTGGCGTGCAGATCGTGCATGTGCACCTTGTTCTCCACGGCCTGCGCCCCGAACTCGTCGGTGGCACCGAAGCTGAAACCGGGCTTGAAGCCTCCACCCGCCAGGAGGACGGTGAAGCCGCCGGGATTGTGGTCGCGGCCGGTGCCGTTCTGCTGGGCGTAGGGTGTGCGGCCAAACTCGCTGCCGAACCAGACGATGGTGTCATCCAGCAGGCCGCGGCGTTTCAGGTCGATCAGCAGACCCGCCACCGGTTGGTCCACCGCCCGGGCATGCTTGGCATGCTCGGGCATGTTGCTGTGCTGGTCCCAGGCGGGGTTGGCGCTGCCGTCGCCGTAGGTCACCTGCACGAAGCGTACGCCCGCCTCCACCAGCCGGCGGGCCAGCAGGCATTGGCGGCCGAAGGTTTCGGTGGCCTTGTGGTCGATGCCGTACAGGCGCTCCGTCTCCTGTGTCTCGCCGCGCAGGTCGAGGATGCCGGGCGCGGAGAGCTGCATGCGGGCCGCCAATTCGTATGACTTGCCCACCGCCTCGATGGCCTGGTCTGTGGGGTGCAGCTCCTTCTGCCCCGCCAGCAGGCCCTCCAACAGGCTAAGGGTCTGGGGTGTGGTGGCGCCTGATTTCAAATCGCGCACCGGGTCCATGGGAAGGGGTGATCCGGCCCGTCCCAGCGCGGTACCCTGCATGGCGGGAGGCAGGAAACCGCTGCCGTAATTGCGGGCCCCGCCGTTGCCCGGCGATGGGGCGATGGTGACAAAACCGGGCAGATTGTCACTTTCGCTGCCCAGTCCATATTGCACCCAGGCGCCCATGCTGGGGCGCACCTGCGTGGTGGTGCCGGTGTGCAGGAACAGCGTGGCGGGGCCGTGGGCCACGCCCTCGGTGTGCATGGAGTGGATGAAACACAGGTCGTCCACCCGCCGGTTGAGGTGAGGGAACAGCTCCGAGCCCCAGTGGCCGCATTGGCCATGCCGGCTGAATTTCCACAGCGCCTTCATCACGCGGTGGTTGCCTCCGCGGGCCCCGGTGTTGGCCAGCACGCGGGCGTCGTCGAAGGACAGCATCTTGCCATCGTCGGTGTCGAGGCGGGGCTTGTGGTCAAAACTGTCCACCTGGCTGACACCGCCCTGCATGAAGACGAAGATGATCCGCTTGGCACGGGCTTGATGGTGGGGGGCAAGCGCGCCGGCTCGGGCCCGGCCTGCCAGACCGGCGAAGGCCAGGGCACCGAAGCCGCAGCCGGCCGCGCGCAGCGCCGCCCGCCTGGAATAACCGGCCGTTTCTGCTGGTTGGTGGGGCATGGCAGTCAATCCAGAGTGCGGAAGTCGGGTGAGGCGAACAGCGCGTGGGCCAAGGCGGCCCATGCCGTTTCAGGGTCACTGCCCGAGGGCCAGCGTTCCCGGGTTTGACGGGCTTCGGCCTGCGTGGGCGGCCGGCCCAGGATGATCCGCCAGAGCCGTTCCTTGCGAGCCGCGTCGTCCGCCAGCGCCGAGTCGGTCAGAACGCGCCGGGCGGCAAGGCGCGCCTGGGCGGTCACCAACGGATTGTTCAGCAAAAACAGTGCCTGGGGGGCGACGGTGCTGGTGTCGCGGGCCCCCACCACCCGGCTGGGGTCGGCCCGGTCGAACACCTCCAGGCACGGATCGGCCACATTGCGCAGCACAGGCAGGTAGACGCTGCGCACTTTGGCCTCGGTGGTGAATGAGTAATCGGATTCAGCCTTGCCGAATCCGGGGCCACCGTAGCCCCCGGCATCGAGGTTGGAACCGGCGGACAGCATGGCGTCGCGAATGCATTCGGCGTCCAGACGACGTCGATTGGCATGCGCCAGCAGGCGGTTGTCCGGATCGTTCGGAGTCACACCGCCGGAGGCCTGACCGTAGGTTTTTGACAGCACAATCTCCCGTACCAGACGCTTGACGCTCCAGCCGTTCGTCACCAGTTGCCCGGCCAGGTAATCGAGCAGTTCGGGATGGCTGGGTTTGTCGCCGGTGGTGCCGAAATTGTCCACGCTGCGGACCAGCCCCGCGCCGAACAACCAGTGCCACACCCGGTTGGCCATCACCCGCGCGGTGAGCGGGTGGTCGGGTCGGGTGATCCATTCGGCCAACTGCAACCGGCCACTTTGGCTGGCGGGCATTTCCGGCGCGGGAACCGAAACCACCTGCAGCACACCCCGGGGGGCCACAGCTCCCAGGGTGCTCACCTGACCCCGGATATGGACCCGGGCATCGCTGATTTTTTTCCGCTCGCGCACCCCCATCGAACGGGGGCGTTCCGGTCCCTTGGCCTTGAGCTCGTTCAGTTCCCGACGCAGACCGGCCAGTGGATCATCCCCGGCAGGGGATGATGAGGGCTTTTTGCTGGCGGGCACAAACACCACCGCGTCGGCGGTGACATGGCCGGCGGTGCCCTCGTTCGACACGATCACATACCCGACATTCTTGTCGAAGGTGAATTCGCCCAGCGACACATAGCGGCCTTCGAGGGGGGGAACCGGTTTTAGGGAAATCTTTTTTTCCACCTCGCCTTCGGCGCAGAGTACCGTTACCGGCACCGCTTCGGACCGGCTTTCGCCGTGCGAGTAGGCCAGCCACACCGAGTATTTGCCGGCGGGGAGGTCCTGGGGCTGGAAGGTGAGGGTCTTGGTCCCCTTGCCTGCGTTCTTGTCGTGGGAGTAACCCTTGCCCAGATAGGTGCCGCTGTGGGTGGATTGCTGCCAGTCCCCCACCTTGCGGGCCTGCTCATCATCCACCACGATTCCAGGCGCATCCCCCAGGGCCAGCATCCCTTTGGCAGGCCCCTTTTTGCCCTGGGCTGCCTTGATTTTTTTTTCCAGTTCCTGAATGCGGCTCTCCCGTGCTGCCAGCACCGTTTCGGTTTGGTCATCCACAGGCAGCGGCAGGTCGATCCATTTGGAGACGTTGGCGTGATCCATGGCCTGCACATTGGCCAGGATACCGGCCAGGGCGTAGTAGTCGCGCGTGGGGATCGGGTCAAATTTGTGATCGTGGCAGCGGGCGCAGCCCAGGGTTTGACCCAGGATGCCGGTGCCGATGGTGTCGAGCATGTCGTCCACCACATCCATGTCGAGCTGGCCCTTGACCTGCTCCTCGAAGTTGGTGTTGCCCAGTACCAGGTAGGTGGTGGCTATCTGGTTGCGCGCCTTGTCAGCCTGGGAGTCAGCCGTAATCAGGTCCCCGGCGATCTGCAACTTGAGAAAACGGTCGTACGGCATGTCTTGGTTGAACGCGTCGATGACGAAGTCGCGGTAGCGCCA
>CAWUOE010000176.1:0-6979 GCA_963923355.1 uncultured Gemmataceae bacterium
CTGCTTCCGTTTCCCATGTTCCAGCGGGGCCCGGGGCCGAGCGACTGTTCCGCGCGGATTGGCTGGCGCGCCTGCAAGAGCCATCCCTCAGTGCCCGCTTGGCTCCCTCGCGTACTTCTGGCTCACTGGAGGGGGTAATCGAAAGCCGTCTGCCCGTTGATCTGGTGGATGTCGTTCTCGTGTGGGCGGGTCGCGCCACCCAGGTGGGTGACCTGCCAGGCAAGGGTGGCCGCGTGCGTGTGGAAATCCACCGCGTGGGCGATGCTGGCGACACTGCCGAAACCTGGCGGCTCAAAACCCATCAGGAGGCAGGTTATGTCGCGGGCACCGCGCGCACAGGCATCGGCCGCGAGCAAGCCCGGCGCGATTTGCAGTCTCGCTTCCAGCCTTTCCTTTTCGCCCGGCCTGAGGCGGAAGATATCCTCCGTGCCACAGGCCTCGGATGGGATCAAAGCTGGCGCCTCCGTCAGGTGGGCGGTCAATGGCGTCGCGAGGTGGTCCTGGTGGGTCGCATCGCCGGGGGGGATGGTCCGGCCCGCCTGCGGATGACGGATGGGGACGCCCAAATTCCCGGAACAGGCGACTCGGTGACCATCCTGCGGGCCTTCCTGCCGGTGGAGCAACCAAGGGATTCAGAATCAGCCGGTGCCGCTGGAGGCAACGCCCGATGATCGAGTGCAGTGACCTCACCAAGATGTACGGCGAACTCTACGCCCTCAACCGCCTCACGCTGAAGCTCGTGCCTGGGGATGTCTACGGCTTCATCGGCCCCAATGGTGCCGGTAAAACCACCACTATGCGTATCTTGGCCACCCTGCTCAACCCCACCTGGGGCGAAGCCTCGGTTTGCGGATACTCCATCCACACCAGCCCGCGTGAAATCCGCCGACTGGTCGGCTACATGCCCGATTTTTTCGGCGTGTACGACGACATGAAGGTCATCGAGTACCTCGAATTCTTTGCGGCCGCCTACCGCATAACCGGCGAGGCCCGCAGGAAAAAGTGTGACGAGGTGCTCGACCTGGTGGACCTCGAATTCAAGCGCAACGCCTTGGTCACCAGCCTGTCCCGGGGCATGACCCAGCGCCTCGGCCTGGCACGGGTGTTGTTGCATGATCCCCAGGTCCTGCTCCTGGATGAGCCGGCCAGCGGCCTGGACCCCCGCGCCCGAATCGAGATGCGCCGGTTGCTGAAGAAGCTGCGCGGACTCGGCAAAACCATCATGATCTCCAGCCACATCCTTCCCGAGTTGGCCGACATCTGCAACAAGATCGGCATCATCGAGCGCGGTCAGTTGATCTTCAGCGGCGATGTCGCATCCGCCATCCAGCAGGTGCGCGAGGCTCCGGTGGTGCGGGTGGGCGTCGCCCAGGATCGCGAACCGGAGGCCAGAGCTCTCCTTGCCAAACTGCCCCAGGTTACCGGCGTCGAACTGACCGCCGATCCCCCTTGTCTGGTCGTCACCCTTAAAAAAGAAGTGGACGACGTCTCCTTTTTGGCCGACGAACTCATTCGCGGCGGCTTCAAGGTGCGCCTGCTCCAGCTCGAGGAGATCGATCTGGAAGATGTCTTTTTGGGCATCACGAAGGGTGTTGTCAGTTGACCGGCTCGATCCCCGGTTGAAGGAAAGGTTTTCGTCCCATGCGAGTGTTGGTCACCGGCGGCGCCGGCTACATCGGCAGTCACTGCGCCCTGCTTCTCAAGGAGCGCGGACACGAAGTCTGGGTGCTCGACAATCTCTCAAACGGCCATCCCAAGGCGCTGGAGTCGTTCCTTCCCGCAGATCGCCTGGTGGTCGCCGATCTGGGCGACACCCATCGGGTGGAGCACGCCCTGCTGGGTAACCGCATTGATGCGGTCCTTCATTTCGCCGCCTTCGCCTTGGTTGGGGAAAGCGTGGTCCGCCCGGACAAATACTGGCAAAACAATGTCGTGGGTACGATTTCCCTGCTCAATGCGATGCGTCATGCCGGCGTCGGCAAGATCGTCTTTTCCTCCACCGCCGCCGTCTATGGCGAGCCCACCGTGGTCCCCATCCCCGAGGATCATCCGAAGGCCCCCTGCAACCCGTATGGTCGCACTAAACTGGTCATGGAGGAGGCGTTGGCCGACCACGCTGCCGCCTTCGGTTTGGGGGCCACTGTCCTGCGCTATTTCAATGCGGCCGGGTGTGACCCCAAGGGCCGATTGGGCGAGGATCACGCCCCCGAAACCCACCTCATTCCACTGGCCATCCGCGCGGTGTTGGATCCTTCCAGGCCCTTCCAGATCTTTGGTGCCGATTGGCCCACACCGGATGGCACTTGCGTGCGGGATCTGATCCACGTGACCGACTTGGCCGACGCTCACCTCCTGGCGTTGGACCGTATCCAGCCGGGTAAAATCAACCGGTACAATCTGGGCAACGGGGAAGGGCACTCCGTCCGGCAGGTGCTGGATGCGGTTTCACGCGCTGCCGGCAAGCCCGTGCCCGCGCAAGTCGCGCCGCGAAGGCCCGGTGACCCGGCTGTGCTGGTGGCTGATTCCACCAAGGCCCGCTCCGAGTTGGGCTGGTCTCCCCAATACCCGGACTTGGATACCATCGTGGGCACCGCCTGGAGTTGGCTCAGCAGTCATCCACGCGGCTACAAGACCTGATTGGATTCACCGCATGTTCCTGGTTCTGGCTTCGTTGTTGATGGCCCAACCGGTCGCCCCATCGGCGGACCGGCAGCCATCCGGCGATGTCATCAGGCCCTTGCCATCCCTGCGTGAACTGGCCTGGCGTGCCGATTCCGTGGTCTTGGCCTCCCAGACGGAAGGCAAACCCGGATCAGTCGAGATACTCGAGGTTCTTGCTGGCGAGCCGGGGCCGCCCGGCAAACTTCTCACGGTCTCCAGCACGACTGAAAAAGGATGGTCCCTCCCTCCGGGAAAAGACAGCCAATGGCGTTGGCTGCTCCTTTTTTTGGCCAAATCCCAAGATGGGACTGGTTGGATGGTGCTCCCCGGCGGTTGGCGGGGGTCAACTGGTGGCGAGCAAGTTTTTGGGCCGGATCAGGGCCAACAATCGGGCGCCGCGCCCCCCGCATGGGAAATTTTGGTTGAGCGCACCCGGGCCGATTTGCGGTCCATCGCCTCGCTTCGGGCTGCGTTGTCGGTGGCGCCCGGAATCCGCGACCCCGGGATTCTCGATTGGCTGGGCCGCAACGCGGCATCCACTCAGGATCGTCACCCTGAGGCCGTCTGGCCCGGGGCTGCTGGGGCTGCACTCGATGCCCTTTACGCCTCACCCGATCCCGCTTCGCGCTGGGCTGCCGCCCGCATGGAAAAACGGGGGGGATCAACTACTTTCAAGCGGGGCGAACCTTTCCTGACATCCAACGCCTTGGATCACCTGCTCGCAGTCCTCACCTCCACTGCAACGCCCCCAGCAGATCTCCCTTTGGCCTGTGAGGCGCTTGCCGCTGCCATCCAGGCCGGTGCCAAACCGACGCAGGAAACTGTCTCCAGATTGAAAGAATGGCTGGTCGCTCGCGTGGCAGACAATCAGGTGCGTACCCAGGTGCTGCGCCTGGCACTGGCCCTCGCCTCCCGCAAGGACCTCTTGCCCCAAGGACCCGTCCGGGAAACTTGGCTCAAAGATGCCGAATCGTGGTTCCGGTCCGCCCGCAAGGGAACTGACAGGGACCTGCTGGCGCAAACACTCCTGGCACTGGGAGATGCCGAGGCATACCAGCGGGCCGGCGGTAATCCGGCGGGTGTCCTGCTGGTGGTGGAGGGGTTGACGGCTGAAGGTTTTCGCCTGAAAGGCGTCCTGCGTCAGGCTGGCAATCCCCTCAAGGTGGACCAGCGCCCCGTTGTGCGATTGGAGCGTCTCACCCCCGCTGGGGCCAATCCCATCAGCAAGGAAGAGCCTCTGGGTTTGGCCGAACAGTCCGATTGGCCGGTCGGCTGGAAGGGGCCTGAGGTCGTTCCTTTCAGCGTCAACCTGCGTGGTTTGGATTTGGGCAACTGGCGCTTGGTGGTTCGGGTGAAAAACGATGCCGGCCTGAATGGTGTGAAAACTGCGGATGGATGGTGGGTTTCCGAACCCTGGTTGATCCAGATCAAGGCCAAGGAGCCGAACCAGCCCGGGAAAAACGAACCAAACCCGGTGGTGATCGACCCGGAGATTCCCTGATGCTGGCACTGGTTTGCGTCGCTTGGACGTTGGCTCAGGTTCCTTGTCTCCGTCAGGCCCACGCTCATAACGACTACCTCCACCCGCGCCCCCTGTTCGACGCGCTCGAGCAGGGGTTCACCAGCGTCGAGGCCGATCTCTTTTCCGTGGGGGATCGCCTGCTGGTGGCACACACCTCCCTGGAATTGCCGTTTGCCAAAACCTTCCAGGAACTCTATCTCGATCCGCTGGAGAACCTGGCCAAAGGGCGCCGGGGGAAAATAGTTGCCGATGGTCGTCCGTTGTGGCTTTTGGTGGATATCAAAAACAACGCTGAAAAAACATGGTCCTTGGTGGCCCAGGAGATTGCTAAGCGCCCGACCCTTTTTTGCCGGTGGGAAAAGGGCAAACGGTTGGAGGGACCGGTATGCGTGGTCGTTTCCGGATCCAGCCCACGCAAATCGATCCTGGAGGCCGAGCCTCGCCTGGCGGGAGTCGATGGACGACTTTCAGATCTGGGAAAGGGCCTGAACTCCGAGGCGGTGCCCTGGATTTCCGATGCCTGGAATTCCCATTTCCAATGGAGGGGCAAAGGCCCCTTGCCCGAGGCGGATCAGAAAAAAATGCGCGCCTTGGTGAAACAAACTCAGGCGGAGGGCAAGCAGCTCCGTTTCTGGGGCGGTCCTGACAACGAAATGGCCTGGGCCGCCTTGCGCGAAGCCGGGGTGGATCGCATCGGCACAGACCGCTTGAAGGAATGTGCCGCCTTCCTGTCCAAACCCTGAATCACCTCACGAATCCCTGTGGATCGACCCCGGTCCCTCGCCGGCGGTTTTGTTGTACTTTCCGCCAGCCCCCTTCTTGTACTGGGTGAATCCCAGGCGCTCCAGGTTTTTCGAACTCATGTCCGGTTTCGCGCGCCCGCTCTCAGTTTTCGCGCCGGGAACCGAAAAAATCCGGCGCACCGGTCTGCCATCCACCGGGTGTTTGGTCAGCGGTTCCTCGTCAAACGATTGCAGGTGGGTGAATACCTCTCCCTCGCTGCCATCCGGCAAGATCACCACATACTCGTAGGTGGGCATGGCTCTCGTCTCCGTGCGTTGCTTCGCCTGCTTGTATTCTTCCGCCCAAACGCCGATTTGCAACGTTCTTTCAATCCCCTTCCACCATGCAACCCGGCAGCAACTGGCGCAATTCCCTGAAACCCGCAGGGGTCATTCGGGTACGGTACAGGTTCACAACCTCCAGATCTTTCAATCGACCGAGGGACCTCACCGCCCCATCGGTCACAAGGGTGTGGGGAAGGGTTAACCGGCGCAGTCGGCTGAGGCTTTTCAGGTGAAAAACGCCTTTATCCCCGATTCGGGTGTTGTCCAGTTCAAGCGTTTCCAGATGCTCCAGACCCGATATGTAAACCATCCCGCCATCCCCGATAGCCGTTTCTGCAAGGTCCAAAACCTGAAGCCTTTTCAAGCCTTCCAGCGGTTTGAGTCCCCTGTCACCAATGCGTGTGCTGTGCAGGGTCAACTCCTCCAGACTTTTCAGCCGGGAAAGGAATCTCATGCCGTTGTCCGTGATCAGGGTGTGGCTCAGGTCCAACCTCTTCAGGGTTGGGATGGAGCAGATCCTTTCCAGTGTTGGATCAGTCATGCTGACCCGGTGCACGTCCAATTCCACCACGGGATTTCCGGCCAAAGTCTCATCCCGCACCACCCGTCCGCCCCGGTTTTCCAGTTCCCGTAACAGGTCTGCAAGAGATCCCGGGTCCTGGCTGCTCCAGTGCAGCAGGGCGGTGACTGCCGTCAGGTAAAGGACCAAACGCGCCATCCAGCACCGTTATCCTTGATTGGTGCCTACCCCGATCCATGCCCTAATGGCCAGACCGCCAATGCGGCCACATGGCGCCTTGGCCTTTGGTCATTTGGGTTACCTGGATTTCTTTGCCGGTTTCCAGGTCTCGCGCGAGGATCTGTCGGATTCCGTTTCGCAGCGAACCATAGGCCAGCCAACGCCCTGTCTGCAGGGGAGTGGGGTGGTAGTGCTTGGTCCCAGGGGCCGAACGAGTCAATGGCTCGGGTGGTCCTTCCAGCCGGACCCGGTACAGCTCCACACAATCTCCTGTCTGGGATGTGTAAAAAATGCTTTGGCCATCCGCAGACCAGCAGGGGATGTCGCTGGACCCGTCATGGAAATCAAAGACATCCAGAAACTGGGTCACTCCGCGGTAGCCGCCACGGTCCGCCACCTTGCGGACCCCGCTGCCATCCGCCCGCGCGAGGTGGGGATGGCAGTTGTGGTGCTCGCCGGACACAAACAGGATCAAGCGGCTGTCCACAGACCAGGCCGGGCCGAAGTTGAACGGGTTTCCAGTTTGGACTTGCACCGCGTTACTGCCATTCGCTTCGGCCACAAACACTTGGTAATCCTTGTGGTAAGCGACCCGCTTACCGTCGGGTGAGCTGGAAAAACCGTAGGTGAATCCATTTTTCCCAGCGGTCAAATCCCGTTTGTTGCCGCCATCCAGATCCATCTGGAATGGCCTGGATTCCCCGCCGACAAGCGCCGTGAATCCCAGTTTTCCCGGTTCATTCGGCCAGAAAAAAAGCCCGCTGTTGTAAAAACTCACCCGCGCCTTCGCGGTCGGGCATTCCCGTTTTCCGGTTTCCAGGTCCACCAGCCAGCAATCCAGAAGCCGGCTGTCCGCCTGGAACCGGAAGGTCTTGTGTTCCTCTTCCCAGGCGGCGTTTTCAGGGCTTTGCCAACCTTGCAGGATGACGGCCTTGCGCCCATCGGGGGACCAACCGGCGAATTGGGTCCAGTGGTCAGGCCCGGTCGCCA
>CAWUOE010000177.1:0-6978 GCA_963923355.1 uncultured Gemmataceae bacterium
CGGTTGAACTGTATAAGGAAGTGATTCAGCACGACACCGATCCCCAGCGTTTGCAAGAAGCGCAGAGGCGCCTTGCTGAGTTGGGTATTGCCAAATCCCCCTAAAATTGTCCAAGGTTCACTGGTTTTCATCCTCGTAAAAGGGATGAAACCTCCTCTCGATTGGTTTCGGCCTGCTTTGCAATATGCTCGCGGCTAAAAGCAAATCATTAGCTGTGGTAATTTTCAAATTTGTCCAATCGCATTCCACAAGCTTAACCGGATGGCCACAAGCCTCTACCATTTCGGAATCATCGGTTGGAATGAAATCTGGAGACCGGTCACCGTATGCTTTTAGCAGGATCTCTTTTTGAAACACTTGCGGGGTTTGTGCCAACCAAAGTCCATTTCTGGGAATAGTTTTTTCGATATACCCGTCTCCTTTGGCACTTTTCAGGGTGTGTACCATTGGTGTTGCCAGAACAGCCGCCCCGTGGCTTACGGCGGCTTGAAAAACAGAATCGATTTGCTTTTTCTCCACACATGGGCGTACGGCGTCGTGGATCGCCACATGGGTGATTTCGGGATCAACCAAATTTAAGGCGTTCTGAACGGAATCGACCCTCTCCTTGCCACCTTCGACAACCTTGACGCCCAGGAATGCCAAGTTGGCGGAAAACCGACGAAGGACCAAATCCCTGTCATCCGGATGGATGACTAGCATCATTTGGCAAACATCCTCACGGTTGCAAAACAGCTCGACGGTTCTAAGCCAAACTGCCCGGCCTTCCAAATCCGTGAATTGTTTTTTTTCTTTGGATCCAAATCGCGATGAGCTTCCGGCTGCCGGCAAAATCACACAGGTTTTCATTTCGAGCACTCTCAAATTGAAAGCGGGCGACTCAGTTCTACTTTCAGAATCGGGCTGCTGCTTGTGCCCAAGGAGAAATATTACAGGTTCCCGCTAGGCATTTTGAAAAGGTCTTGAAAATTGTTGAGGGCAAATTTATGGCCCAAAAAACTGCGTTTTTCTGTTGGAGGCGTAGCCATGTTTGTTTCGTGTACCACACTCTGCATGGGCCGGCAAAGTTTGGCCAAGGTTTTTGAAAAATTTCTTGAGTTGGATTTTAACCGTTACGAGCTTGCTGTTTTTGAAGGGAGCCTCCACGTCAAGCCGTCTGAAGTTTTGGAGGACCCTGCCCAGGTTGCGGCAAGGATGAAATCTGCCCATGGCTTGAATTGTGGAGCACTATATTACATGCAAAAAACGGCGGATTTGGAAAAAGAAAAAACAAATATCAAGGCAATGGCGAGGCTAGCTCGAATTTCCCAAGTACCCTTGGTGACCATTTTGGGAAATCCAAAATCTCTTGGACGTGATAAGGAAGTGAACCGGTTACGGGAATTCGTTTACTTTGGGGCTGCTGAGGGTGTGCAGGTCTCCCTTGCAACACATGTGGATACCTGGGCGGACACCCCATCCAACGCCGTGAAACTGTGTGAGGACGTGCCAGGTCTGTCACTCACGTTGGACCCAAGCCATTTGTGTGAATTTGATTTGGTATCCAAAGAAATGGAGGGAATGCTAGCAAAAGTAGTGCACACCCATCTTCGGGATTCCGCCAAAGGTATCCATCCACTCCAAGTCAAGGTGGGACGGGGAATCATAGAACATGCGAAATTAATACATGTTTTGGAAAAACAAGGCTACAACCGACTTTTATCGATCGATTTGCATGAAATACCGGATTCTGGTTTTCCGGTGATTCCCGAGGTCCGGAAATTGAAATATCTTTTGGAAAGCAGCATTTAGAGCTGATTCTTCCGCACCTTGCAATGGTAAGGCTATGATGTTGAAAAGACGGTATTTTTACCGTCATATCTCTCTTAGGCTTCAAGAGGTTTTATCCATGAGTTTCACGCTACCTGCCTTGCCGTATGCCGCAGACAGTCTCGAAAAGGCGATCGATAAGACGACTATGGAAATTCACCACGGTCGTCATCACAAGGCATACGTAGATAATCTCAATGCTGCTTTGACTGGCCATGATCAACTTTTAGCCAAATCTGTCGACCGGTTGATGCGTGATATCAAGGAAGTTCCCGAGGCGATCCGCCAGAAAGTGATCAACAACGGAGGCGGGCACGCCAATCACACACTGTTTTGGGTGACCATGAGCCCAAACGGGGGTGGTGAACCCTCCGGCCGATTGGCTGAAGCAGTGAATAGTACCTTTGGAGATTTCTCGACCTTGAAAGCCAAGATCAAAGAGGCTGCATTGGCTCGATTTGGCAGCGGCTGGTCATGGTTGGTGGTTTCGGGGGGCAAGCTGGAAATCACCAGCACCGCCAACCAAGACTCACCACTGATGGTTGGAGCCTTCCCACTTTTTGGGATCGATGTCTGGGAGCATGCTTATTACCTCAGATACCAAAACAAGCGTGCCGATTACGTTGATGCGTGGTGGAATGTTGCAAATTGGGAGGAAATCGGCAAAAGGTTCGAAAAAGGGGCCTAGTGTTGAGTCAACTTGAGGTAGGTGCTTTGAGCCGTCAGGAAACCCTGGCGGCTTTTTTCTTGACCTGACCATTGCGGTTCGGTATCTGCACTCCGATTCGTGTTTGGATTGCTCCTGGGCGGAGTCGTAGCGTGTCTTATTTTAAAGGAGTAAGGAAAATCCACCTGGCAGGCATGGTTTTTTGGATTGTTGCGGGGTGTCACCATGCCCCGCATGATCCAAACAGACCACCGCCTCACCCAGAGGAGTTTAAGCTTCCTCCAGCGGAAGACGCTCGATTCAGCAAACCAGTTCAATATCCCAAGAATTTACTCAACACGGATGTGTTGCAATCCCGGATGGCAAAGAAAGATGCCAACAAGGGCCCTGGAATGGGCAAAGGTCCCGGGGGGGGGATGGGAATGGGCCAATAACTCAAGTGAACGAGAACTTAGTTCCACCACTCTCCCAAACTCTGGGTCGTATCCGGATTATTGGCCGTCAGCCAAACATCTGGTTTGACCGAAGTGGAAACGGATCGCACACTGCTGTCACCCATCAGGACCTGAAGGCCACTGGCACTGAAGGCCTGCGCCAAGCTGTCGTCCACTTGGTCTTTCGGCGGAGCAACCTGGAAAGGTGGAACCGCATTTGGGTTGGGTAACAAGGTGATATTTTGCCAATACCAGTAGTGATCAATATTCAAGTTGTTGGCTCGGGCAGCGCGCTCCATCAAAAAAACAACATTGCTGGTGCCTGACCTTAGTTCTGTCAGTCGCTTTCCGGTTTTTGCTGAATATTGAGTCGAAGTACCCCCGATTTGTCCGCCGGGAAAAACCATTTGATTGGTAGCATAGCTTGTCAGGGCCATGGTCCTATCTTGTGTGGCATCCAGATCGGCCATCAGGATGGGCAGGGATTTAACGGCCAAGCTCTGACTGACCGGAGTGGTGAGGAATTCGCGATAGAGGTTTTCCTGTTCAATTTGGGGAAGTATGCAGAAGAAAAGTGAGGCATCCCCCACCGGTCCCGAAGCATTACCAAAGCTGGGTGGCATGTAGTTGCCTGCCGAAGAAGCATAGTTGTGAAGAGCGGTTCCCAAGTTCTTCAAATTATTTTGCGATCTGGTTCGTGCAGCCGCCTCGCGCACCTTTTGAACTGCGGGAAGAAGTAGGGACATTAGAACGGCAATGATTGCAATGACCACCAAAAGCTCAACCAGGGTGAAACCTGCTCGTGGATGCTTTTTTCGTTCCATGGAATTTTCTCCCCTGTTCAAATGTATTCACCCTTTTGGATTGGCTGATGATCGATTGGCGGGAAAGTATACGTCAGATTGTACAACAATGGTGAAGTGGTCACCCTTTAGACTTTGAATCATCTTGCCTTTCGGGCCGGAATGCCATGGAAATGATCGAACCGGTTTTTTTATCTGATCACCAATTCTCGGTTGTGGGGCAAACTTACCTGGAGGAAACGGAAGCCCAAGCATTTTTATCTGGCTTTCTGACCCTCTGGCATCCAGTCGTTCTTTCCAGAATGGTTTGCCTTCCAAGAATATGCAGTGTTTTGGACCTGACCGATTCAGTTGCCAAATCGCTAGTGGTGATAGGCGCAAAAGGTAAATATGACGTCATCAAAGGCCAATTAGCAGGGGAGGAGGGGCTCAACGGGTGGGCTTTTGAGGCTGAAAATCCAAAAATTTTGACGGAAATTAAGGAAGCCCTGAAAGCTGAAAAAATCGCGGATTTGTCGACTGAGCCAGGATCTTTTCCAGATGAGTGCCAGCAGCTAGAAAGTGCATTTCGAGGGATTGGTTTAGGCTTGGCCTGGGTTGATTCCGTTTTTGAATCTCAAAACCATTCCAATCAATTGGACAGGGATGGTTTTCTTAATGCCTGTAGGGAAGCTGCGGTTTTTTGGATGGAAGGGCATTTTTGCGAATGTAGGCAAAAACTGGCCACGGCAGCTGAACTCTTGGTCCAAGCCAGAGAGCAGGTAATTGGGGGCACACCCAGAATCCTGGAATCAATGGATTGGGATGCCTTGGAAAGGGTTGAGAGTGCTTTATTGCCCAAAGCGGCTGAATTGGGTCTTCCATGCTCAGTCTGGGCTTCCGGTGAAACGCTGGAAAAAGTGGCAAACCGGGCTCCACGGTTGCTCGAGGAACTCCGCCACAGGTTGGAAAAGGTTCAGGTTTGCGGGGGTAGGTTTTCCCTCCGGATGGATGGCTTGATGCCCGCAAGCAGTCAGTTGTGGAACCTTCGCAAAGGCCAAAGGGTTCACAAAAAATTTTTTGGGGATTTTTGCCCGGTAGTAGTTCACCCGGGGGATGATTTGCACCCCGGTCTTCCCACATTGTGGAAACAATGTGGTTTTCAACATGCCATTTTGCGTTCCGAGCCAGCAGTTTCTGAAAATCACGAATTGACAACACTGAACCCCAAGTCAAAGTGCGCGATTGTCTCTTGGTCGAGCGGGGATGGAATGGGAGTGGAAACTCTTGTTCGCCAACCCTTGGAAGCAGAAAGTGCTCGATGCGGCGTGGACCTTGCTTATCACTTTCAGAAAAGCCAATCCCAAGACTATTGCCCCATTTTGCATTTCCGCTCAGTTGATGCTAGGTGCAAGGGTTGGTTTGTTGATTTCTTGAGCCTTTGCTCCTTGGCGCCTGTATTGGGGGCCCATTGCGTTCCAACGGAATTGTTGCGAAACGCCTCCCCGGGAGATTACTGGAGCTCCGCCACAGCGGATGAATTAATGCCCGATCCCGGTGCCACCCCTTTGGCTGGTGTGGACTTGGGGCCAGATCGAGCGAAACGGATTGAACGGCAAGGAATTCAAGCCAAGTGGGCTTTCACCTCGATGCTCGCCCTTTTGGAAGGGACAGAAGTTGCCGGAGAAAGGCCCAAGAGTTGGCAAAAATCGCTCAAAGATGTTCAGGAATTAGAGGATGGGTACGAGATTCCCAAAAATCCTGCGGCCATGGAGCTTTCCAACCCGACCGTTGGATCACCGGAATCGCGATTGGCTGAACGAATCCTTGCCCGCGGAGAAGGGGGCGTTCCTGGCTGGTTGGTACTGAACCCTTGCTCTTTCACACGTCGTGGTTTGATACGGGTTCCCGGAAACAAAAGTTACAAGTTGGAAGGGTCAGTTCGCGCATCCCAGGTCGAAATAGACCAAACCGTGAGCTTGGTTATTGAGGTCCCGGCTTACGGATTCTGTTGGCTGCCGAGGCAGGGTGATTTGAACCCTGTTTCAATGTCTCCAGGATTCCGCCTTGCTGATGAACGGGGGGTAAGGAACGAATTCCTGGAAGGTGGCATAGACCCATCTACTGGTGAAGTTCGGGGTATCAGGGATACCAGAAATCGTCGGCCCAGGGTTTCGATCCAGTTGTTTGCCGAAACTGGTACTGCGATGGTCCATCGTCAAATTCAGGTGATTTCTGGGGGGCCGGCCCGGGGAGAAGTGGAATCGGTTGGGGACCTGTTGGATTCCGGAAACAAGAAAATCGGGGAATTTGCCATCAACCTCAAAACATGGTTGGGAAGGCCCGTTTTGGAGGTGGCTGGCAGGGTTGAATTGGCGACTGAAAGTGAAACAGGGTTGGTTGGGATGAAGGTGATTTGGCGTGACCCATCCATGGATTTGAGGCGCGGTTGGATGGGCCAGGCCTACCGGTTCAGGGAGGGGTACCAGAGGACGGGAGAATGGGTTGAGATTTCCGAGGGTGCATCGGCAACCACCACACTTCTTCCGATGGATTTTCCCCTATGCCGACGCGCTGGGAAAAGATCTCTGGAACTTCCCTTAGGTTTTTCCGGCAAAAAAATAAACCAAGATCATTGCCTGGGAATCGCTCTGGATCGCGATTTCCCTTTCTTGCTTGCCCAGGGATTGGACTCCCCGCTCCCCTGCATGGCGGTGGACCGCGGGCCTCCTTCAAGTGGTCCTTCCGGATGGCTTGGGATGCTGGACCATGCTAATGCCTTGGTTTTGGATGTTAGGCCTGAAGTGGTGAATGGCCTCCAGGCATTGAATTGGCAACTGGTCAATACTGCCCCTGAGGGTTTTGAGCTGGGTTTATCGCTGGCTAAAAAAATCCCATGGTCCACTGGGGTCGATGTTTTGGGCCAGGAACAACGATCCGTAACTGTTGAAGACCATCAGGCTCGTTTGTTTTTGCAAAGGTTCGAATGGGCAGGGATTTCAATCGGATTGATATGAAACGGGGTGGTCAAAGTAGGGAGGTTAGGGTTTTGCCGGTACTGTGGGCGGAAAATTCTTTTTTTTTGAAAAGAGCTTGGATTTATCAAGGATGGAGATTGTGTTTTGGGGAAGGTTTGATCTGTCAAAGAACCAGTTTTTGTCCTTCTCAGGTTTCCCCAACAAGGATTATGTGCCATGAAAAAAACGCTCGGTTTGATGGCAGTTTTGGCGATAGCCCTTTCGTCTGGAACAGCCAGCCAAGGGGCGGGTTGGGGCCAGGGAACGGT
>CAWUOE010000178.1:0-6911 GCA_963923355.1 uncultured Gemmataceae bacterium
GCAGGCCTGGCAGTTGATGTAGGGCTCCACCGAGCAGTGGTCGCCCGTCCGCACGTTGGTCACACCCGGCCCCGTGGCCAGCACCTCCACGCCCAACTCGTGGCCGGGGATGCGCGGGTAGCTGAAGAACGGCATCTTGCCCAGGTAGCCGGAGAAATCGCTGCCGCAGATGCCCATGCGGTGCACCCGCACCAGGGCCTCGCCCGGGCCCGGGGCGGCGGGTTCCTCCAGCCGCAGGGTTTCAAACTGCTTGGGCTTCAACAGGCGGATGGTCTGCATGGCGGGCGTGTGGTCCTGGAAAATGTCTAATTCGGATGGTTTTCAGGGTGAATGGGTCAGTCGGCCCGGGCCAGGCAGATCCAGCCCTCGGCGGTGCCGATGGCCAGCGTCTTGCCGTCGGGGCTGAGGGCCAGCGCCCGCGGCGCCGGGCGTTCCGACGCACCGGGGCCGGGGAAGCTCCACGAGCGGATCGGCGCGCCGGTCTCGGCGTTGTGCAGGCGCACCACGCTGTCCCGGCCGATGGAGGCCACGCGGGTGCCGTCGGCCGACAGGCTCAGCGTGAAGGTCGACTGGCCCTTGGGGGTGGCGATGCGGGTGACGGCCTTGCGTGTCGCCACATCCCACACCGCGATGCCCTCGGCATCAGCCGTGGCCATGCGCAGCCCCTTGGCGTCGAGCGAGATGTCCAGCACCGGGCCCTGGTGGGCGGCGATCTCGTTGCCCAGCTTGCCCGGTTGCGCGCCCAGCGAGAAGACCTGCGCCCCGCCGGCCTTCAGGCCCACCGCCACCACCTGCCCGTCGCCCGAGAAGGCCAGGCAGTTGACCGCGCCGGTGCCCTCCATCAGCCGCCAGTTCTCGCGCGGGCCCGTGCCGTCGAGCGACCAGCCCTCCAGCAGCCCGTCGCCCAGCCAGGCCACGGCGCGCCGTTGGGCGTTCTGCACCGTCAGGGCGTTCGGCTGGCCGCCGGGCCCCAGCGTGATGGGCGCGCGGGCGCGCTTGCCGTCGGCCGCGGCGTGCAGGCTCAGCTTGCGGTCGGGCCCGCCCACCAGCAGGTTCTGCCCGTCGGGCGTGAACGTCAGCGACGGGGCCCCAGCTCCCTCCAGCAGCAGCCGGGCGCGGCCGGAAGCCACATCCCAGGTGCGGGTGGTCTGGTCCAGGCTGGTGCTGGCCAGTGTTTTGCCATCGGGCGAGAAGGCCAGCGCCCGCACCTCGCGCGTGTGGCCCAGGCCCTGGCTCTGCTCGTTCGACGATTCCAGATCCCATGCGCGGGCCGAAACGCCCCGACCGCCGGCGCTGACGGCGGTGAGCTGCACCCCGCGCGTGTCGAACGCCAGGCCGGTCACCCAGCCGGTGGCGCCCGAAAGCGCTTTCCATTCTTCCAGCGTGGAGGGATCCCACAGGCGCACCACCCGGTCGCTGCCGGCGGTGGCCACCAGCTTGCCGTCGGCCCGGGCCGCAATGGCGCCCAGAGACACCGGGATGGACCGCACCTGTCCCTGCGTGTGGCCCTTGAAGGTGCCGGGGCCGCTTTCGGGCTGGTCCAGGTTCCACACCAGCGCCAGGCCGTCGGCGCAGCCGGCTGCCAGCTTGCGGCCCCGCGGCAGCCCGGCCAGCGACAGCACCTGCGTGGCCGCGCCGCGCACATCGCGCACGGCCTTGCCTGTGCCTGCCTCGTACAGGCGGATGACCGGGTCGTTGGTGGCGGCTGCCAGCCATTCCCCGTCGCCGGCGAAGGCGAGCGCGTTGACGGCGGCGGGGCAGGGGGCGGGCGTGGCCACAGGTTTGGCCTCGCCCGGCTTCCAGACCAGGATGCGGCCCGAGGCATCGCCCGAGGCGAACAACCCGCCGCCCGGCGCGACGGCCACGCTGGTGACCGGCCGCGAGTGCCCCTCGAGGATCTGTTTGGGCTGCAGGGTCCGGGTGTCGATCAGGTGCACCTTGCCGTCCAGCGCGCCGGCCACCGCGAAGGCGGGGTTCTCGGCGGAACTGGCCACGCAGGTGAACGGCGTGGCGGGGCCGGCGGACGGCTTGTTCTCCAGCGCCACCGAGCCGTCTTCTCCCCGCAGCAGGCGCAGGCCCGCCTCGGCGGTGGCCACCAGGGCGGTGGTGCCCGGGCCGGCCGCCACGCTCCAGGCCTTGCCCTCGCCGGCCCCTGCCAGCGGCCGGCTCTGGTCGCTGGAGGCCAGCTCGTGCCAGCGGACCTGGCGGTCCAGTCCGGCGGTGGCCAGCCGGGTGCCGTCAGGGCTCAAGGCCACGCCGCGGGGCACATCCTCCAGCGCCTGCACCACCAGCGGCTTGCCCTCGGGCAGCTCATAGACGCGGGCGGTGCGGTCATCCGAGATGGTGGCCAGGCGTTTGCCGTCGGCGCTGAGCGACAGGCCGGTGACAGCCTCGTTGTGCCCGTCCAGCGTGCGGGTGACGGAGCCGTCGCGCGTGTCCACCAGCAGCACGCGGTTGGGGCGGGCCCCGGCCAGCGCCACGGTGCGGTTGTCGGGCAGGAAGGCCACCGCGTACTGGTTGCCCTGGAAATGCGGAATGGCCAGTTTCACGCCGCCGGTGGCGGTGTCGAACACCCGCAGGCGCTGGTCGGCGCAGGCGGTGGCCGCCAGCTTGCCGTCGCCGCTGAGGGCCACGCCGTTGATGGCCAGACCATGGCCGGGTATCTCGTTCAGCAGCTTGGCGGTGCCGCGCTCATAGATCCGCAGCTTGCGGTCGCCGCCCCCGGTGGCCACGCGCTTGCCGTCGGCGCTGAAGGCCAGCGCCGTGACCGGCTCCTGGTGCCCGGTGAACTTCTGGACCACCTCCTGTTTGGACAGGTCCCACAGGCGCACCTCCCGGTCGTCGCCCGCCGTCAGCAGGAAGTCGCCGTCGGGGGAGTGGGTCAGCGCGCGCACCTCGCCCTGGTGCGCCAGCAACTGGGCCTGCTCGCGGCCGGTGGGCACCTCCCACAGGCGCACCGAGCCGTCGCGGCTGCCGCTGGCGACCGAGGTACCCTTGGGGTGAAACGACAGGCACAGCACCGCGTCGGCATGGCGTGGGCGCGAGTCGCCGAGGAACCGAGTCACTTCCTTGGGCAAGCGAGCCGGCAGGCTGGGCAGCGCGAACCGCGCCCGCATGTACAGCGACTGCGCGTCCAGCAGCTTGCCGGACTGCAGCGCCTGCGCGGCCCGCTCGGCCAACGCGTCGGCGCGCTCGATCAATTCGGGCGAGGTGATGGCCACGGCGCCCGAGGACACCGCGCGGGCCCGGTCGGCCTGGAAGCTGGCGGCCACCTGGGCCACCGCTTCTTTGGTGGCGGTGCCGGTCTGCGCCCAAGCGTTGCCCGGCCAGGTGGCGACGACAAGCGCCAGCAGCAGGCCAAGCCGCGGAATGCCGGCGGGGCCCGGCGGGGTGCATCCTTGCTGGAACCGGTCCATGGTGAGTCTCCGGGCGCGGGCCGGTAATGGGCCGGGCCGGGCCAACCTCCATTTTACAGCAGGCGGGGACGGTGGTGGAGGGGGTGCTAAGTTCTTGCTTGCCAGCCGGTTAGGCGGCGGGTTCAGGCCGGCTCGTCGGTCTCGTCATCCTGCGTTTCGGCCTCGGCCGACAGACCGCTGTCGCCCACCGCCGCCTGCAGCCGCTTGACCAGCATGGTGGCGTACGAGCTTTTCGGCAGGCGGAAGCTGACAGCCGCCGCCAGTTGGCCCGGGTGGTGCTCGTCCTCGCGCCACTCCACCTTCAGCTCGGCCACCGGCAGGTGGGCCGGCCGGCGCCCGCGCGAGAAAAACAGTTCCCGGGTCCCCGGCACGCGCAGGTCATCCAGTTTCAGCTCCTCGGGCGCCAGCACCTGGTCGAACAGGGCGCGGTCGGGGTGGTCGGCCGGCAGGTGGGCCCGGCGGCAGGGCAGCTCGATCGACTTGTTGCGCCACTGGTCCAGAAACCCGGGGCCGGCCCGCAGTGGGGCCGGCCACTGCGCCAGCCGGCCGGGCAGGCGGATCAAGTCCTCAGCCGGCAGGTTGGTTTCCAGCCACAGCGCCAGCGCCTGGTTCCACACCCAGCTTTGCCAGGCGGCCAGGTACAGTCCCTTCAACTCGGGACGCAGCCGTTCCAGTGCGGCGCGGAAGCGGGTGGGATGGTCGCGCAAAAAGGCCACCAGGCTGCGGGCATGGCCGCGCGGCAGGTTGTCCAGCAGGAACTGCCAGTCGCCCCAGTGGCCAGCCAGCAGTTCCTTCTCGCGTTTCGCCTCGGCCGGATCGTGCTGGTAGGTGCCGGCCAGCGCCAGTTTCAGCGCCTCCTCGAACCGGCCCTTCACCAGATGCAGGCCGATGAAGCCCTCCTCCAGGCTGTGGACCGAGCCGAAGCGCTGGTCGTCGAAGTAGTTGGCCAGCCCCGTGGCCCGCACCTCCTCCAGCGCCTGGTCGAGCGTTTCGCGCTGGGTGGGCGGGATGTCGCGCAGCACCAGCCGGAAGCGGTTGCCGCCGATGTGCGCGGCGGTGAAGGGGAAGGGGAGCTGGCCCAGATATTCCACCTCCAGACCATCCTGCCGCAGCACGCCGGGCCGGCCGCCCTGGATGGTGAGGTACTGCAGCGTGACCGCGTGGCGGTCTTTCAGCCCGCCGAACGACAGCGCCCCCGGGCGGATATGCCAGGCGCGTTCGAGGATGCCCATGGCGTCGGGCGTGGTCTTGCCCCGCTTCAGCATCCGGTACAGCGCGAAGCCGCCCCGGTGCGCCGCCGGCGGCGGCGTGAAGGGGATCTCCTCCACCTGGAAATCCTCGTGGCGGTAACGGATCTTCATGGCAACTTCTTGGCCGGGCGGAAAACCAGGGGACCGGCGACTGCTCAGGCGCCCGGCAGCGGGGGCAAATCATCCAGCGAACGCAGGCCACACCATAGCAGGAACTTGCGGCTGGTGCGGTAGATGACGGGGCGTCCCAGCGTGGCCTCACGCCCCGCCATGCGGATGAGGCCCAGGTCCAGCAGTTGGCGCAGGCTGTCGGCGCAGGGCACGCCGCGTACCGCCTCCACCACCGCCCGCGTGACCGGCTGGCGGTAGGCGACGATGGCCAGGGTGTCTCTCAGCGCCTCGGTCAGGTGGGTGCGCGCCTTGCCCAGCGTGGTGGCCAGGTGGCGGTCCAGCTCGCCCCGTGTGGCCAGGCGCCAGCCGCCGGCCACCTCCTGCGCGATGAACCCGCCCTCATCCTCCGCCAGCTTGCGCCGGAGTTCCCGCAGCCCGGCCAACACCTGGGTGGTGTCGAGGCCCAGCGCCGCTTTCATGCGGTCTACCGTCAGCGGTTCCTCGGTGGAAAAAAGCAGGGCCTCCAGCTCGGCCTGCAGATTGGATCGCCGGCACGAGTCCCACGCGGCGGGAGCGAACGGCAGCACCCCCGGAATGGGCAACGGCTTTTTCACCGTCCGGGTCCAGGCGGGCATTGGCTGGCCCATGCGCCGGCACCCGCCGGCCGGAATCCCGCCGGGGCGCTGGAATCGCGGCTGGCAGCCGGGAATCTTCGCCATTTTGCCAGTATCTCCAGCTTGCCGGCCTTGTCTGGCCGGTGTTCGGCTTGTTCCGGCAAAAAAACCGCAGGTAACCTACCGGTTCAGCGTTTCGGCGCATAGGGAAGACTTTCCGGCCGGTGCGGTTGGCCCAAGGCGGCAGACCGTATCGGACCGGGCATTGGAGCGGGCATGGAAGAACTGGATGTCATCTGGATGGCGGCGCTGGCCGGTTCACCCCTGGTGGGCGCCCTGCTGGCGGGACTGGCGCCGCGCAAGTGGCCGGACCTGGGGGCCTGGATTACGCTGCTCAGCACCACCTTCACGCTGTCGATGGCGATCGCCGTGCTGATCCAGTACCGCTACGACACGCTGGACCAGCTCGGCGTGCTGAACGACATCGAGTTTCGCTACAAGGGCAGCCTCGATTACCGCTCGCTGGCGGCCGACCGTCAGCCCGATCCCGCCGTGGAGAAATCGAACGACTGGGTGGGGCGAACCGCCTGGCTGAACCGTTTCGGACTGGAGTGGCTGTGGGGCATGGACGGCGTGGGCATGGCCTGCAGCCTGGCCGTGGCCGCCTGCGCACTCAGCATCGCCGCGGTGGTCTGGCGGCCCTCGGGCAATCCGGGCGCCTGGCGCGCCACCCTGCTGTGCCTGGAGGCCGCGTTGCTGGCCGCCTGCAGCCAGCAGAATCTGTTCTTTTTGGGATTGCTGATGGCGCTGGCCGTCCTGCTGGCGGCCCTGCTGTGCCGGTTTTCCGGCGCGCGGGTGGAGCCCGGTCCGCTGGGCAACCCGGCGGGCTGGATCCTGCGCCCGGGCTTTGTCGGCGCCGGCCTGACGCTGGCCGGGGCATTGGTGTTGCTGGCGCAGGACTGCCACGACTTCGCGCCGCCCGACCGGGTGGAGGAGTCGGCCTGGCGGGCCGTGCGGGCCACCCCCGGCGCCGCCTACAACGAGGAATATGCCGCGGCGGAGTACCACACGCTGGACCTGACGGTGCTGGCCCGCAAGGCCCGCGCCGCCTGGCACGGCCACGACCTGGAAGCGCTGTCGCTGGAGCGACTGCGCATGCGCAAGCTGCGCGGCGAGAGGGAGGAACGCTACGACCTGACCGACCTGGTCGGGCGCGAGGAGTTGGGCCTCGAGGCGCGGCTGCAGTCCTGGCGGGAAAACCGCTGGGTGGTGCGCGCCGGCTGGTGCCTGGCCGCAGCGGCGGTGGCTTGGCTGATCGCGGGCCTCGGTTACTCGGAGGGCAACGGTGCCCGGCCCGAGATCGATGGCGCGGGCGGCATGGCCCGCGGCATGCTCTCGGCGTTGTTCATCCTGATGCTGTTGCGTGTGGTCTTCCCGCTGTTTCCCACTGCCTTCGCGCCGGGTGAGAAAAGCAGCCTCACCACCGGCCTGCTGGGCGGCCTGCTGCTGTTGGGTGATGT
>CAWUOE010000179.1:0-6885 GCA_963923355.1 uncultured Gemmataceae bacterium
CAGGCTGTTCACATAGGCCAGGGTGGAAACCTTGTAGCCGGGGAAGGTGGTTTCCTCGGTGACGCAGGCGCCCCCCAGGACCTGCCGGCGTTCCAGCACCAAGACCTTGCGGCCGGCGCGGGCCAAGTATGCCGCGGCCACCAAGCCGTTGTGGCCCGCCCCGATGATAATGCTGTCATAGCGGCCCTGCATGGCCATCTCCCCCGCGACATCCGTGCGACCTATCCATGCGCCCCGGGCAACCCTGAGTCAACGGGCTGAACCCGAACCATTTTGGGAATTGTAGCCGGAATCGGGCGGGCGACTTGCCGATTTGAAGTGTACATGTGTATAGTTTTCTGGGAGGATGGGCCGTGGCTGTCGCGGTGCACGCGCATTCCTGGTGGTCGTGGCTGGAGGGGGCGGCGAGTCCGGCGGGTTTAGTCCGCGCGGCGGCCGGCCTTGGGTTGCGCGCCCTGGCGATCACGGACATCAACTGCCTTGCCGGCGCGGTGGAATTTCACCGGGCCGCCCGCGAGGCGGGTATCAAGCCGGTGGTGGGGGTGACCCTGCGCCTGGGGGATGCCTGGTGTGTGTTGTTGCCGGCAGACACAGGTGCCTGGCCGGCCCTGTGCCGCTTGGTCACCCGGGTGTCTGGGCGGGAGGGCGGAACGCCCGCGCCAGGGCAGCGTGATGCTGATTTGTGGGAGTGGGTGGAGGAGGAAGCCGGCAGTCTGCTGGTGCTGACTCCGTTTGCCGCTCCGCTGTCCCGGCTGGCGCGCACTCACGCCGGCCGGGTGTGGGGCCTGGTGGTGCGACCGGCGCCCGACTGTCTGCCGCGCGGGGAAGAGCGGCGTGTCATTGAGATCGCACAGAGTTTGGGACTGCCCCTGGCGGCTTCCAGCGGCGCGGTGCTGCTGTCGTCCGATGATTATTCCGCTTACCGCCATTGCCAGTCGGTGGCGCGTTGCGCCTTGCTGGATGCTTTGCCCGATGAACTTCCGTGGTCATCACGGCATCATTTGGTCGGCGAGGATGAACTGCGCCGCCGCTTTCGCGACTTGCCCTCGGCCCTAACAGGGGCCGAAATGGCGGCCGAGCGTGCGGTGGCGGACCTGCTACCGACGGAACCACATCTGCCCCGGGCCAAACTTCGGCCGGGGCTGGACGCGCCGGGTTTGCTTGTGCGCCGCTGCGAGCGCGGCCTGCGGATGCGCGGGCTTCTGGGGCATCCCCTGGCGCGGCAGCGTTTGTCCGAGGAATTGTCCATCATCGCACGTCGCGGCCTTGGCGACTATTTCCTGCTGGTGCAGTCGATCGCGCGGCATGCCCGCAGTGCCGGGCACACGCTGGCCCTGCGCGGTTCGGCGGGCAATTCGCTGGTTTGCTACCTGCTGGGGATCACCGATGTGGATCCCCTGCGGTTTGACCTGCCGCTTGCCCGTTTCCTGCATGAGGGCCGGGTGGATTATCCGGACATCGACCTGGATTTTGACTGGAAGATCCGGGACGGCGTGATCGACTGGGCCATCAGCCGCTTCGGCGAGGATTGCTGCGTTCGCATCGCCTCCCACCAGTTGCTGCAGCCCCGATCCGCCTTCCGCGAGGCCTGCAAATTGCATGGCCTCTCCGACACCCAGGTCTCCACCCTGGAGAACATGCTGCCCGCGCGGGCTGAGCAGGTGCTGGAGTCGTCTGGAACGCTTCCCGCACCGCCGGGTTTTCCCCTGGAAAAAGCGCGTTGGCCGCGCATCCTGCGGGCCGCCCGCGTGCTGACCGGCCGGCCGCGGCACCAGTCGCTGCACCCGGGGGGCATCGTGGTCACCATCGGCCCGGCCCGGAACCATGTTCCCGTGGTCCGCTCGCCGATGGGCTATTGGATGACCCAGCTCGACAAGGACGGCATCGAGGCCCTGGGCCTGGTGAAGATGGATTTGCTGGGCAATCGGGCCCTGGGGGCGCTGGATGAGGCCGGCCGCCTGCTGGCGCGGGCCGGCCGGCACCTGCCAACGCTGGCGGCTCCCCAAGCCGACGACAGCGCCACCATCGACCTGGTCCGGCGGGGGGACACCCTGGGCGTGGTGCAGCTTGAATCGCCCGCGATGCGCCATCTGCTGGTTCAGATGCGCGCCGGCACGGTGGACGCGGTGATCGAATCACTTGCCCTGGTACGCCCGGCCGCCGGCGGGCTGGGCATGAAGGAGCGTTTCGTGCGGCTGCGCACGGGGCATGACGCTGCCGAGAGCGTGCCGGCCCTGCTGCGCGAACTGCTGCCTGACACCCACGGCGTGATGGTGTTCGAGGATGATTCGCTCCGGGTCATTCAGGGAGTGGCCGGCCTGCCGGCACCGGCGGCCGACGCGTTCCGCAAACGGATTGCCCGCTGCCAGGACCCGGCAACGGCCGCCGGACTGCGGGACGAGTTCATGGAGCTGGCCCGCGGGGCGCGGATGAGCCGGGCGGAACTGGATGAGTTGTGGCGGTTGCTGGAACGTTTCAACCAGTACTCGTTCTGCAAGAGCCATGCGGTGAGTTACGGCCTGATCGCCTGGCGCTCCGCCTGGTTGAAGGCCAATCATCCCGCGGTGTTCTGGACCGCCGTGCTGAACAATAACCAGGGGATGTACCCGCTCTGGGTGTACATCGAGGCCGCCCGGCGGGAGGGTATTGCCATCCTGCCGCCGTGTGTCAATCTCTCTGGCGAGGGATTCCAGCTTGAGCGGGGCGGGATTCGCGTGGGGTTGGCGCGCGTGGCGGGCCTGAGCGAGGCCGCGCGGGGCGAACTGCTGGGTGACCGACAGGCCCGGGGGCCCTATGCTTCCCTGGCCGAACTGCGAGGTCGCGTGCCGTTGGGCCAGGAATCGCTGGGCTTGCTGGCCGCCGCTGGTGCCTTGGGAGAATTTGACCGTTCCCGTCACGCCCTGATGCTGGAGGCCTCGTGGCAGGACCGTGCCCGGGTGCGTTTTGGCGCGCCGGAGATGTTTCCGGACGAGCTTGCCATCGGTTGGCGTCCACCGCCGCTGGCGCCCATGGCCCGAACCCGGGATGAATTCCGGCTGTTGGGGCTTTCCACGGAGGTGCCGCTGCCGCGGTTGTTCGCAAGCTGCGTGCCCGCCCGCGGGCGGGGTGGCGCCCCATTGGTGCCGATGGGTGACTTGTCGCTGCATGTCGGTCGGCGGGTCACCGTGGCAGGGCTGCTCTGCGCCAGCCGGCAGACCCACACGGCGCAGGGCCGGCCCATGCAGTTCCTGACGCTGGTCGATGAATCCGGTATGGCTGATCTCACCCTGATGCCGGGAGGGGCATCCGTGGTGACGCACCCGCATCTGGGGCCCTGGATGGCTACCGGCGAGGTGGAGCAGCGGTACGATGTGATCACCCTGTCTGTCAGCGCGATTGAGCCGCTTCGTCGACAGGGGCAGGAATTGCCCGCGTGGATGCTGAAGCCTGGAGCCTGAAGGCCCGCTGGGTGATACCCATGACGGCCCCGCCGGTGGAAAACGGCGTGGTGGAGGTCGTCGGAGACAGGATCACCCGGGTTGGCCGCGGAGGCGCCCCGACAGTGGATCTGGGGGAGGTTATCCTGCTGCCCGGATTGGTGAACGCGCACACACACCTGGATTTGACCGGTTTTCCCCGGCCGGTGTCGCCACCTGCCACCTTTGCCAACTGGATCCGAACGGTTATCCGCCACCGGTTGGCTGAAAGTTCCGAGCAGCGTGTTGCCTCGGTACGGGAGGGAATTCGCCAATCGCTGGAACACGGCGTTTCCCTGGTGGGCGACATCAGCACCGATGGATCCAGTGCCCGGCTGTTGAGGGGCACATCCCTCAGGGGGACCGTTTACCACGAAATCCTTGGGTTGAACGAGAGTCGAGCGGAGCAGACCCGGCTGGCTGCCATGGAATGGCTCCAAAATGAGGATTCGGGGGGGGGTGTGGTTCGGGGGCTTAGCCCGCACGCGCCTTACAGCACAAAAGAAACCCTGTTTCGTTGGAGTAAGGGCCAACCTGTTCCCACCCAAATCCACCTGGCGGAAACGTCTGAGGAAATGGAGATACTGGAATCAGGGAATGGCCCCCTGGTGGACATGCTGCTTGAGCTAGGCCTTTGGCCCCCGGCGGAATTGCTACTTCAGGCGGATGAAATTTTGGACCTGATGGGGGAAGGATCCTCCGGCAGTCCCCTGGGGCTGGTGCATGTCAATCACCTTCCAGTGGTGATGGCAGGCAAATTGAAGTCGGGTACCACCTTGATCCATTGCCCACGAACCCACGCCTGGTTTGAGCGGGAACCTTTTCCGATGGAGGAATGGATGAAGGCGGGTATACGGATCGCACTGGGCACAGATGGTGAAGCTTGCGCCCCGGACCTGGATATTTTGGCAGAAGCCCGGGCCCTTTTCGCGGGCAGGCCGGGACTGGCCCCGGCATCCATCCTGGCCATGTGCACGGTGAATGGCGCCCATGTGCTTGGTTGGGAGGGCAGGCAAGGGGCGTTGGCCAAAAACTATATTGCCAACGCGGTGGCCTACCCGGCGGCTGGCCTTGCCACCTCGGGTTGCCCAATCGAGCACATTTTGGGAACCGAGGTGCGGCCGTGCCGGATACTCCGGTCCGGCTTTCTGATTTGATGGTCATTGGACCATGGATTCCGCACATGCTTGCCAAACCACGTTTGGCAGCGGAACATGGCAATCGCCTGCCTCCCTTTTGGATTGATCGGAATGCCTTCTGGTTATTTGAATCTAGTCCTTCATGCCCATTTGCCATATGTAAGGCATCCGGAATATCCTGAATTTTTGGAAGAGCAGTGGCTTTTCGAGGCCATTACCGAGACTTACCTGCCGCTGCTGCGGGTGATGGATGACATGGAACGCGACGCCGTGGCGTTTCGGTTGACACTCTCGGTCACGCCCACGCTTGCGGGCATGCTGTCAGATCCGCTCCTTCAGGACCGTTATCAGGCGCGGTTGGCCAAATTGCTTGAATTGGCGGAGCGGGAGGTGGAAAGGACCCGATGGGAGCCTGAATTTCATCCGCTTGCTGTTTCCCATCTGAACCACTTTGCCAGGACTCGAGACATGTACGAGTCGCTGGCCAGAAATCCCATCCACGGGTTCTGCCGCCATCAAAAGAGCGGTTCACTGGAAATCATTGGGTGTGCCGCCACGCACGCGCTGCTTCCCACACTGGTCTGTCAACCCGGGGCAGTCAGGGCGCAGATCGAACAGGGATGCCGCGAACATGAGCGGCATTTTGGCGAGCGACCGCGCGGCATGTGGTTGCCCGAATGCGGTTTTTCCCCGGGATTGGACCAAATCCTGGCCGATTGCGGGGTTGGATTTGTTTTTGTTGACACCCATGGAGTCCTCCTTTCGAGGCCCATGCCCAGGCAGGGGGTTTACGCGCCGCTGAAATGTCCTGGGAGTGGTTTGGTGATTGCTGCCAGGGATTTGGAGTCTTCCCGTCAAGTCTGGAGCCGGATGGAGGGATATCCGGGTGATCCGGCTTACCGGGATTTTTACCGGGACATCGGTTACGACCTGGATCTGGAGTACATCCGGCCGTATCTGATTGGCCAGAACCAGCGGACCATGCTGGGGATCAAATACCACCGCATCACGGGGCCCGTTGATAAAAAACTGCCTTACGATGCAGAAATGGCGGCTGCGAAGGTGCGGGAGCATGCTGCCCATTTTGTCGTTTCCAGGACTGCGCAAGCGGGATTTCTTGCCGAATCGATGCGTGGAAAACCCGCGCTGATCACAGCACCTTATGATGCGGAGTTGTTCGGCCATTGGTGGCACGAAGGGCCTCAATGGCTGGAAAGTGTGTTCCGGCTAATGGCTTCGGGCGATGGCGCCTTGGAAGCCGTCACCATGCCAGAGTATTTGAAACGGTATCCCGACCTGCAAACCGCAATGCCTGGTTATTCGACCTGGGGGCAGGGTGGATATTGTTCCTTCTGGTTGAACGGCAACAACGACTGGATTTACCCTCATATCCATGCGGTGGCGGAAAGGATGCGGGAGCTTGCCAACGACTACCCGGAACCTGCACCGATGGTTCGAAGGGCGCTGAACCAAGCCGGCAGGGAGTGCCTGCTTCTGCAATCCAGCGACTGGGCTTTTATCCTTTCGACCGGGGCACATGGTGAGTATGCGATCAAGCGGATTCGCGACCACACGCTGAACTTTCTGACGCTGGAATCCTCCATTCGCCACCATGATGTGGACCCAGAAGGATTGGCGATGATCGAATCTTTAAACAATCCCTTCCCTGACCTCGATTACCGAGTCTTCGCTGTGACGGATGTCACAAAGTCTTGAGGTATTCGATGAGGTCTGAACGTTGCTCGGTAGACAGTTTGTCCCCGAAAGTGTGTCCGCTGTTTCCACGGCCCGGCTGGCGGGTGTCGTAGATTTGGCGGGCATCCAGTGGGGTCTCGGGTGGTTTTACCGGTGCAGGCCAGGTTTTCCAGCCGACTTTTTGCCTGTCGTAGTCTGCCTCGGCCGTTTGGAAGCTGCGTGTGAAAACGGCGGGGCGGCTTTTGGAATCGAGCAGGGCCTCCAAGGTTGGCACCGAACCGTTGTGCAGGTACGGGGCGGTTGCCCAGATGCCATCCAGGGGTGGGGCCTGGTAACCCCCCGACCGTTGAGCCTTGTATCCCTCGCCGAACCAGCCCTGCTTTTCCCGGGCAAACCAGCTTTGGTTGTAAAAGTCGCCGAAGGCTTCCTCGATTCCCCGGTAGCGGGTGGTGTCTGTGCCAATTTCCTCGAGCGCGATGATTTTGTTGGGGTAATGATCCTCAGTGCCATGGCATTTGGCGCAATGTTGCCGGTGCACTTTGCGGCCGCGTTCGGCCCGGGCCTGATCTATTTGCCACGGCCATTTGGGAGGCTGC
>CAWUOE010000180.1:0-6870 GCA_963923355.1 uncultured Gemmataceae bacterium
CTGGCCCACCACGGCAAGTGGTACCACCCCAACAACGCGCTGCTGGTGATCGCCGGGGGAATCGATCCCGCCGACGCGCTCGCCAAGGTGAAAAAGCACCTGGGTGGCATTCCCGCCTCCAAACTTCCCGCCCGCAGGGAGTTGCCCGCAGAAAAACCCGCGCTCCCGGTCCGCAAGACCTTCCCCAGCAAGTTTGAGGTGGCTCGGCTGATTGTGGGGTATCCGACGGTGCCCCGCCATCACCCGGACGAGCCAGCCATCGACCTGGCCGCCAGCATCTTGGCGGATGGCAAAAGTTCACGCCTGTATCAGCGCCTGGTGGAAAAGGAACAGATCGCCAGCGCCGCCAGCGCCTCCAACGACACCGGTCGTTACCCCGGCTGGTTTGGCGCCCAGGTGGAACTGGTGGCGGGGGCCGATCTGGCCCGCGCCGAGAAACTGATTGACGAGGAGATCGACCGGCTGACCACCAGCCTGGCCTCCCAGGCCGAGCTGGACCGGGTGCGCCGGCAGATGCTGGCCCAGACGGTTTACTCCCGCGACACCGTGCACGGCCTGGCTCAGAGTGTGGCCATGAGCCTGGTTTTGGGAGAAGGGGACGGCAAGTCCCAGGCCAAGGCTTATCTGGAGGGGGTGGTGAAAGTCACGCCCGAGGATGTACGCGCCGCGGCCAAGAAGTACCTGTCTGCCGACAACCGGGCCAAGGTGGTTTCCATTCCGCCGGGCAAGGGGGGAGCCGGCGGTGACAAACCTGCCAAGCCCGGGCGAAGGGACATCCTGCGCAGGAGCCTGGAGGCCGGGGCGCCGGTCGCAGGCAACCCGTTGGCCGGGGCACGGCGCGTGGCGTTGCCCAGCGGCGCGGTGGTCTGGCTTCTGGAACGGAGGGATCTGCCCGTGGTGAACCTGTCGGCTCGGTTCCGCGAGGCCAGGCTGCACGAGCCACTGGAAAAGGCGGGTCTGGCGCAGTTGACCGGCGGCCTGCTGGAGGAGGGGGTCTCCCACGGCGACCTGAAACTCGATGGCAAGGCCTTTGCCGAGGAGCTGGAGGCCATGGGGGCCCAGGTCGCCATCGGTGCCGGCGGCGCCACCCTGCGCGTGCTGGCGCCCCAAGCCAGACGGTCCCTGGAGCTGGTCCTGGGTGCGCTGGCGTTTCCGGCGTTTCCGGCCGAGGCGTTCGAACGCAATCGCAAAATGCAGATCTCTGAAATCCTCGAGGCGGAAAAGCAGTCGATGCAGCGGGCGCGCGAAGCGCTGGCCCGGATCATTTACGGCCCCGCGCATCCCCTGGGCCGTCGCGGCGCGGGAACCCGCGAGTCGGTGGAAAAGCTCACCCGCGAGGATGCGGTCGCTTTCCACCAGCGTGTGTTCACACCCGGCAATCTGGTGCTGAGCCTGGTGGGGGATTTCGACTCGGCCGAGATGGTGAAAACCTTGCGTGAACTGACAAAGGACTGGCCCGCCAAGCCGGCACCGGCCCTGCCGGCGTTGCCCGAAACGGCTGGTGGCCCGCCCGTCAGCGAGGTGGTCAGCATGCCCGAGACGGTGCAGCTTCAGTTCCTGCTGGGGCACCGGGGTATCCGTCGCGACGACCCTGACTTTTACGCCCTGCTGGTGATGGATCATGTGCTGGGTACGGGACCCGGCTTCACCGACCGGTTGTCCGGCAGCCTGCGGGACCGCGAGGGATTGGCCTACACCGTGAGCGCGCAGATCTGCTCCTCGGCGGATCTGCGTCCGGGAATCTTCATGTGCTACATCGGCACCGATCCGGGCAATTTCGCCCGGGTGGAAAAGCGATTCCGCGAGGAGATCGTGCGCATTCGCAAGGAGGAGGCCAGGCCCGACGAGGTGGAGGATGCCAAGAGTTACCTCGTGGGCAGTCTGGCCTTCCAGTACGACGGCGGCGGCGCCCTCGCCGAGCGACTGCAGGCGGTGGAACGGTTCAACCTGGGCCTGGATTATCTTTCCAGGTTCAAGGCCGAGGTGACGAAGGTCGACCCGGCCCGCGTGCGCCAGGTCGCGGAAAAACACCTCCACCCCGACCGCCTGAACCGCGTTGCGGCCGGCCCGATCGATGCCGAGGGTAAGGTGTTGAAAAAGGGCGGGGAGTGATGGAAATGCCGGGTGTTTTTCACCCGAAAGGCACTGGGCCGCAAACGAACCAGCCCGGTGGATTTCCTGGATCTTCCCTAGGTTGCCTTGGTGATGACGAAGGGTGAGGACCAGGTCCTTTTGGATGGGTGGGAATTTCTGGAGAAACCGGTTTCCCACCGGCATGCTCGTCAGCATTATGCGCGGATAATTCCAGGGTGATCCTTCGCTGTCTGTTCGTTCTGGCGGTGGAAAATACGCTTATGGATTTTCCCCGCGCACAGGGACCAGCGAGACGATCAGGCTGTACAGGGTGTCATCATCCATTTCGTGGGGTTTGAGCCGGCAGTAGAGGTGGTTTTCATCGGCCCGGCGGAATCGGGGGCTGGTCTTGCCCAGCTCCGTCAGCCGCTGGGGATTTCTGCCCACCAGCACCAGATCCACCGGACCGCTTTCCCCCTGCGAGCGGTCGTACTGCAGCGTGCTCACCTTCCAGCTATCGGCGCGGATGCGCACCTCCACCAGCCGGAACAGCCACTCCACTGTCGGGTGGATGGCGCCGAACCGGTCGCGCATCTCCTGCCGGAAATCCCGCAGGGTGTCGAGAGCCCGCACGCGGCCCAGCCGGCGATACACCTCGATGCGGGCCTTCTGGCCCGGGATGAAGTCACGCGGCAGGTAGGCCGGCCAGCCCAGGTCGACATGCACCTCCAGCGGTTCCGCCAACGGTTGGTTCCGCATCTGGCGGACCGCGTTTTCCAGCAACTGGCAGTACAGCTCATAGCCCACCGCCGCGATATGGCCCGACTGCTGGGTGCCCAGCAGGTTGCCGGCCCCGCGGATTTCCAGGTCCCTGAGCGCGATCTTGAACCCCGAGCCCAGGGCGGTGAATTCCTCGATGGCCTTCAACCGCCTGGCCGCCTGGCCGTCCGAAGCGCGACTGGAGCGGCTGGGATCCAGCAGCATATAGGCATAAGCGCGTTCCTTGGAACGGCCCACCCGCCCGCGCAACTGGTGCAGTTCAGCCAGCCCGTAATGGTCGGCCTCGTTGATGAAGATCGTGTTGGCCGAGGGGATGTCGAGGCCGCTCTCGATGATGGTGGTGGAGACCAGGATGTCGGCCTCGCGCTGTAAAAATTTGACCATCGCGGCCTCGAGGTCGTCGCCGTGCATCTGGCCGTGGGCGACCACAAAGCGCGCCTCCGGCACGATGCGGCGCAGGCGGTCCGCCAGAATATGGATGTCCTGGACCCGCGTGTGCACGAAGAACACTTGCCCCTCGCGGTTCAGCTCGCGCAGCACGGCGTGACGGATCAGGCCCTCGTCAAAGCGGAGCACGCGGGTTTCCACCGGCTGGCGCGCTGGAGGCGGGGTTTCCAGGTTGCTGATGTCCCGAATTCCCAGCAGCGCCTGGTGCAGGGTGCGCGGGATGGGGGTCGCGGTCATGGTGAGCACATCCACCTTCTCGCGCAGCAGCTTGAGCTTTTCTTTGTGCTCCACCCCGAAGCGCTGTTCCTCGTCAATCACCACCAGCCCCAGATCCTTGAAACGGACATCCTGGCTGACCAGCCGGTGGGTGCCCACCACCACATCCACCGACCCCTCGGCCAGTTGTTCCACGATCCTTCTCTGCTCGGCCTGGCCCCGGAAGCGGTTCAGGCAGGCCACCGTGAAGGGATATTCCGCCATGCGGCTGCTGAAGGTGCGGAAATGCTGCTCGGCCAGCACCGTGGTGGGCACCAGCACCGCCACCTGGCCCCCCGCGTCCGCCACCTTGAAGGCCGCGCGCAGCGCCAGCTCGGTCTTGCCGAAACCCACATCACCGCAGATCAGCCGGTCCATCGGACGGGGCCGTTCCAGGTCGGCCTTTATCTCCTTCAGGGCGACCAGTTGATCCTCGGTTTCCCGGAAGGGGAACGATCCCTCGAACTCGCGCTGCCATTCGCTGTCCGGAGGCCAGGTCCTTCCCGGGTTGGCGGCCCGCGCTGCCTGGAGGCTGATCATGTCGGCCGCCAGGTCGATCACCGCCTCGGCGGCCTTGTCCTTCTTCTTCTGCCAGGCGACCGAGCCGAAGCGGGACAATTCCACCTGGCCGCCGGTGGCTCCCACATATTTCTGCACCAGGTGGATCCGCGAAACCGGCACGAAGACGCGCACACCCTCGCGGAACTCCAGCACCAGGTGCTCTTCGGCGCGCCCGGCCCGGGCGGCCTCCTCGGCGGCCTCGGCAGGTGTTGGTCCCCGGCTGCCGGTGTTGGAGGTGGCGGCCTGGCGGTCCAGCAGTTCCATGCCCAGATACCGGGCGATGCCGTGGGCGACATGCACCACCAGATCGCCCGGCGTGAGGTCCAGGAACGAGTCTATGGCCCTGGATTCCACCCGGCGCTTCGCGGCCGGCTGGTCCGGGGCCATAGCCACGCCGCCCACCAGTTCGCGGTGGAACAGGTCCTGGCTGCCCAGCAGCACCCAGCCCTCGGTGGCGCCGGCCGGTTGGCCCTCCATCGGGATCATCCGGAAGCCCGCCCGCAGCGTGCCGCGCACGATGCGCAGCCTTTCGGACTGGGCCAGCTTTCCGGCCGCCAGAACCTCGTTGAGCCGGTCGATCTCCCCGTCACTGGAGCAGGCGATCATCACCCGGTCATGCCGGGCCACCTCGTCCAGTTCCTCCCGGACCCGCTGGATGTTGCCGGAGAGCCGCTCCACCGATTCCACCGCCAGGTGGCACGTCTCCTCCACGCTGGTCGCCGGCATGGCGGACAGGATGACGCTGGGCCGGCTGGCAAGGGATTGCTGCATCTGGTCGGCGCCGAACAGGCCGGCCAGGTTGCCCGAACGGTCGCACAGGTTGTGCGCTTGCTCCCGCATCTCCCGGGGTTCCACCCACACCACCCACGAATGCTGGGGCAGGTGGTCCACCAGGCTGGCCTTGGCCTTTTCCAGGGGTTTGCCCGTGGCCGCGGAGATCCCGTCGCTTTGCACCCGCAGCAGGTCGGCCCACTCCACCTGGCCCAGGCTGCGCTGGCTGTCCGCGGCGAAATGGCGGATGGAGTCGATCTCGTCACCGAAAAACTCAAAGCGGGCGGGGGAGGATGCCTCCGGTGACCAAGCGTCGATCAAACCCCCGCGACGGGCGAAATCGCCCGGCAGCTCCACCGCGTCGGAGGCGCGGTACCCGGCCTCCACCAGCCAGGCGATCAGCTCCTCCATTTCCACGGTCTGGCCGCGTTCGATCCGCCTGCGACGGGCATCCAGCGATTGCGGCGTGGCCACGGGCTGTAGCAAGGCGTGCACGCTGGTCAGCAGGATCTTGGGTCTGGGGCCCACGCCTGCCAGCGCGCCCAGGGTGCGCAGACGGACCGGGGTCGCCGGGTCGATCCGTTCCTCCTCGCCCGGAAGGCAGTTCAGCGCCGGGAAAATCTGAAGGGCGCCCCCGGCGAAGCTTTCCAGTTCCTGCCGCCAGGGCTCCAGGTCCCTCGGATGGGCCAGCGCCACCAGCAACACGCCGGGACATCGCTCCGCGAGGGCACCGACAGCCAGGCCCGAGGCGGAACCCCACGCACCGTCGATGGTGGCGCTGTTCCCGCTGGAAAGCTCGCGGAAGATGGGTTCCAGCAAGGGTTGGCGCACCAGTTCCAGCGTGAAATCCCGCAGTGTTGCGGGCTGGAATGGGCTGGTTTCAGCGGCCGCTGCCGGGACCGGTCGGGGTGCCTTGGCGCGGGGTTTGGCCGCCGCCGGTTTCTGGTCCGGTTGGGCGGCTTCCTCGTCTTTTTTCACCCGTTTCGCCATGATTGCCCGGGGTTGATATCCCTGCAAATAACGGCACCCCGGTCAGCTAGAACCGGGGGCAAGAAAAAAGCCCGGCAACAGCGGTCGCCGGGCTCATGCACCAGTTATACAGACATTCCCAAACGGTCACACGGATTTGGCCATCTCCGCCTCGTTGTCCATTTCCATGGCCTGCATGGCGCGGAACTCGGCCCGCATGGCGTCCAAGGGTTCGATGATCTCATCCACGCTGTCCTTGAACAGGTCGCCGATCAGCAGGTCGATCAGGTGACGCTTCATCTCGGGGTGTTTGCGGATGAACGAGCCGAAGTTGAAACCCTCATAGAAACCGTAAACCAGCCGCTTCATGCGGTCCATGCCCTGGAGGAACTTGTCTCCCCAGCAGCCCAGGCGGGCTCCGCTGAAGTCGTTCTCAACGAACGCGCGTTGGATGGCGTCGGCCGCGAATTCCCCGCTCTTTAGAGCCAGAAAAACACCGGAGCTGTAAACCGGGTCCAAAAACCCGAAGGCGTCTCCCACCAACACCCAGCCGTCACCCGCCACCTGGCTGGATTTGTAGCTGAAGTCTTTGGTGGTGTAAAAGCCGCCCACGCGCTCCCCGGGCATCACACGCCGCTTGGCGCCGGGGCACCGCTCCAGCTCCTCGTTGAAAATGGTTTCAGCATCGCCCCGATTCTTGGTCAGGTAATCAATGGGGCCCACCACGCCCACCGACACGATGTCATTCGCCAAGGGGATGTACCAGAACCAGCCCTTCTTTTTCTGCAGGGCCAGCACCAGGGTGGCACCCTCGTCCAGTCCACTCTCCCGGGATGCACCCTTGTAGTAGGTCCAGATGCTGGCATTGCGCAGGGTGGAGTCGGGAACCTTCAGGCCGAACTTGTTGGAGATCAGGGCGCTTTGCCCGGTGGCATCCACCACCACATCCGCAAGGATGTCGAACTCGCCAAAGCCTTGTTGCTTCACGCGCGCCCCAATCACCTTGCGGGGATT
>CAWUOE010000181.1:0-6867 GCA_963923355.1 uncultured Gemmataceae bacterium
TCGGCCAGCACATGGGCGGCCGCCGCCCGGGCCTCGGGCGTCTTGGCCGCCAACACCCGGCGCAGCAGCGCCACATCGTTCTGGTGGAAGCCCTGCCTCACCCACAGCGCCTCGGTCAGCAGGCGGTCGGTGGCCGGGTCGTTCTCGTTCAGGTTGCCAACCCAGGCGTCCAGGGCGGGCAGCACCTCGGTCACCGGACGGGCCTGGATCTCGCGCCGCACGCGGTAGCGGGTGCGCCATTCCGGCTCGCGCAGTTGGTTCAGCAGTTCCGTCACGGTCTTGCCGTGCTGGGTCACCGGCTGCAGCAGCGGCTTCTCCTTGTACACCAGCCGGTAGATGCGCCCGTGCACGTGGTCGCGGTTCGGGTCGCGCTGCGAGTATTGCATGTGGCCGATCAGCGGGTTGGCCCAGTCGCCGAACCACAGCGCCCCGTCGGGGCCGAACTGCGGGTCCACCGGGCGGAAGTGCTTGTCGGTGGACTTGATCAGGTCGAAGGCCGTCTTCGGGTCGGCGGGGTTCTTGCGCACCCGCTCGCCTTTGAAGCCCGCGCCGTCATCCATGAAGGTCCAGCGGGGGATGCCGTTCATGTTGATCACGCAGGCGTAGAGGAACTGCCCCTGGATGTCCTCGGGGAAATGCCGGCTGTGGATGAAGTCGCTGCCCACCACGGGCCGCATCCCCTCAGTGTTGAACACCGGGTTCAGTCCCTTGCGGCCCCGGTACTGGGCACCGGAAAGCGGCGTGTCCCAGTGCTGCACCGCCATGGTGCCGTCGCCGCAGAAGCCCTGGCCCCATTGGTCGAACAGGTAGCACCACGGGTTGCCGTAGCCGGGCGTCACAAAGTGCCGCACCTTCCAGGTGCGCGGATCCAGCACATACGAGCCGGGCGTGCCGAAGTTGCGGAACGGCCCCCAAGGCGTCTCCAGCGTGGTGCTCATCGCCACGCCTTCCAGCATGTGCAGCAGGTTGCCGTTGCTGAACTCGAAGGCGCCCGCCGTGTGGTGGGTGTCCTCGGTGGCCAGGCCATCCAGAACATGAACCACCTCGTCGGCCTTGTCGTCGCCGTTGGTGTCCTTCAACCACAGCAGCCGGGGCTGGTCGGTCACGATCACCCCGCCGTTGTAGAACTCAAAGCCTGTGGGGCATTGCAGCTTGTCGTAAAACACCGTGCTCTTGTCGGCTTTGCCGTCGCCGTTGGTGTCTTCCAAAATCACCAGCTTGTCGCTGGGCTTCGGGTCGCCCGGCTTCCACTGGGGGTAGCTGGGCATGGTGCTCACCCACAGCCGGCCCTTCGCGTCGAAGGTCATCTGCACCGGCTTGGCGATCTCGGGGAATTTGGTCTCGTCGGCGAACAGCTTGATCTCGAAGCCGTCGGGCACCGTGCAGCTCTTGATCAGCTCGTCGGGGGGCAGGATCTTCGGGCCGCCCTCGGCGTTCTCGCTGTAGCGCTGCTGGGGCACGCCGAAGCGGGTTTGCGGCTGGAACAGCTCACCGGTCTTCGAGTCATCCGGCTTGTCGGCCACTTCCTTGCCCGCGGCGATGTCCCACACATACTGGTCCCGCACCGCCGCCATCGCGCGGATCTTCAGGTATTCGCGGGGGAAAGTCTCGGTGTCCCAGGTCCGCCGGCCGCCGTAGACATACCAGCCGTTGATCATGCGGTAGTCCTGCAGGTGCACCCACGACTTGTCGTTCACCGCGGCGCGCAGTTTGGCGAGGCGGGCCTCGTCCGCCGGGGAGTTGGCCCTGGCACCGAACAGCGCCTCGTCCAGCAAACGACCCACCACCCGGTCTCCCGCCTCGTTCAGGTGGCAGCCGTTGATCGTCAGGCGCGCGTTCGTGCGGCCGTCCATGGCATCCCGGGTCGTGCTGAACAGGTCCACAAAGGCCAGGTTCCGTTTCTCGGCCACGCGGCGGGTGGCCTCCACATAAGGCTTCAGCGCCGCGTTGCGCTCGCCCGCATCGGGCAGCAGCGGGTCGCCGGTCTTTTCAAACGCCACGGGCGAGATGAGGACGAATCGGGGCGCGCTGCCGGCGTCATCCCGCGCGTACTTCTTGGCGGTCTCGTCGAGGAATGCCTCGTAGGCCCGCTCGTAGTCGGCCACGCCGGCAAGCCCCTTGTACGACTCGTTGAAACCGAAGAAGCACAGGAAGGTGTCCGGGTTGAAGGAGCGCAGCGGGTCATCGATCTTGGTGTAGTCGCTCGGCCGCTGGCGGTTGGCCACCTCGTCGGCGGGGCGGGCGAAGTTGCGCACCACCAGTTTCTTGTCGGCGTGGCGCAGGTGTAGTTGCGTCTCGAAGGTGCCGAACAGGTTGAACCGCTCCGCCAGGCTGTTGCCCACCAGCGCGATCCGCTCGCCCGAAACCACCTCCAGCGGCAGCTTGCTTGGCGGCAGCGGATCCTTCTTCGGCCGGGGCTTGGGTTTGAACGCCTCCTCAATGGATTGATTCTGCTGGCTGACCACCATTCCGGGGGCCAACGTCACCAACCAGGCTGCCAGGCAGCACATCAGGCCAATCGACACACGCTTCATGTGGGGAATTCCGTCCAAGGCGGGAAAAAACGATCCATTCTGGGTTCCATCATTCCATAAATCGCCCTGCAATCCAATCGTTTTCGGGGGCGGTTCGCCCTTTGCGCCACCCGGAATCCGCAGGTAAACTGATATAGCCTTCCTGATCCAGGGAAATCGGTTTCTCCACGCCTGCCGGGTTCCCCGGTTTTGTTCCCCGCCCAGGGTGACCGCCCATGCTCCGCCACCATTGGCTCCCGGCTTGTTGCCTGCTTCTGGCTGTCACTGGCGTATCGTGGGCCGGGCCGGGTGAGGAATTTTTTGAAAACAAAATCCGGCCCGTGCTGGTTGAGCAGTGCCTGAAGTGCCACGCCGAGGGCGAGGGACGCAAGCTGAAGGGCGGGCTGCGCCTCGACACCCGCGCCGCCCTGCTGAAGGGTGGGGAATCCGGCCCGGCCATCGTGCCGGGAGATCCCGACAAGAGCCTGCTGGTCAAGGCCATCCGTTACCAGGATGACCTGCAGATGCCTCCCAAGGGCAAGCTGCCCGAACCGGTCATCGCCGACATCGTCCGGTGGATCAAGGACGGGGCCGTGTGGCCGGGCGACACCGGGTCCGGCGCGGCGAAGAAGGAAGACTTCAACATCCGGGCGCGCAAGGCGGCCCACTGGTCGTGGCGTCCGCTGGCGGATGTGCAGGTTCCGGCGGGGGAAGGTGGCCCCGTCGACCGCCTGCTGGCCGCCGCCCGTCAGGCCCATGGCGTGGGCGAGGCGCCGCCGGCCTCACGCGCGGCCCTGCTGCGCCGTTTGTCGTTTGACCTGACCGGCCTGCCCCCCACGGTGCAGGAGATGGAGGCCTTCCTGGCCGACACCTCGCCCCGGGCCCTCGAGCGACAGGTCGATCGGCTGTTGGCTTCCCCGCGATTCGGCGAGCACTGGGCCCGCCACTGGCTTGACCTGGTCCGCTATGCCGAGACCCGCGGGCATGAGTTCGATTTCCATATCCCCAACGCGTGGCAGTACCGCGACTACATCATCCGGGCCCTCAATGCCGATCTGCCCTACAACCAGTTGCTGACCGAGCACCTGGCAGGCGACCTGCTCGACAAGCCGCGCCTGAATCCGGAGAAGGGATTCAACGAGTCGATCCTGGGCAGCGGTTTCTTCTTCCTGGGCGAGGAGGTCCACAGCCCGGTCGATGTGCGCCAGGATGAGGCCGACCGCTTCGACAACCGCATCGATGTGCTGGGCAAGACGTTCCTCGGCCTCACCGTGGCCTGCGCCCGCTGCCACGACCACAAGTTCGATGCCATCAGCGCCGCCGACTACTACTCCCTGTACGCGATCCTGGAAAGCACGCGGTACCGCCTGGTGCGTTTCGACGCCGTGGAGGACGAGAAAAAGCTGGCAGCCGAGCTGGCCAGCGTGCGCTTCGCCCGCCGGGCCGAGGTGGCCAAGGCCCTGCAGGCCGACCTGAAGCCCCTGGCCGAACAGTGGGGCAAGCTGATGGCCGCGGTGTCTGAGCTGGCGCCCGGGTTGCGGGGCAAGGCGACCACCGCCGACGCGCTGGTCGCCATCCGCCTGCGCGCCAAAACCGACAACCTGAATCCGGCATGGCTGGAGAAACTGGTCGAAGCCGCGGCCGCGCCCGACCTGAAGCCGGAAGACCCGCTCCGCGCGCTGCTCGCCCCGCCGGCCAAGCCGGCCAAGCCCGATCCGGCCACCCGGGTTCTGGTCGATTACGCCAGCCTGGTGCCGTCGCAATGGATTCAGGATGGCGTGGCTTTCGGCCCCGGGCCCGTCTCCATCGGCCAGCCGAGGCTGGCCCCGTCCAAGTCCGGCTGGGCGCTGCAAACTGAAACCGCGGCCCGGCGCGACGCCTTCTGGCCCGAGCCCAAAATCGCCCCCGGCCAGCAGCTTGATCCCGGCAGCCTGGGCTACCAGCGCTCGGGCAACACCCTGGTCACGCCCACCTTCACCGTGGGTTCGGGCCAGGTGAAACTGCTGGTCTCGGGCAAGGGGCGGCTGTACGCCGCCGCCGGATCCCATGTCATGGTCATGGGGCCGCTGCATGGCGAGATGGTCGCGGGGTTCGACCATGGCGAGACGCCCAAATGGGCCTCGATGAACCTGGCCCGCTACGCCGGCCTGCCCTGCCGGCTGGAAATCACCACCGATGATCCGAATTGTCGGGTGTTGAAGATGGTCGAGGGGCCGGTGCCTTCCCCCGCCACCCCGCTGGTCCGCCCCGATTGCCTCTCTGTGTGGCTGCAGACGCTTGCCGGCGGCCGCCACCGCCCGCTTGATCCCGCCGAGGCGGCGCTGATGGACCGGGTGCTGGCCATCCTGGAGCCGGCCGGCCCCGCCACCGCCGGGGCGGTGGACGCCTGGCGCAAGGCCGAGGACGCCCTGAAGCAGAAAATCCCGGGTCCCTCCCGGCTGGCGATCGCCTGTTCCGACATCACCGGCATCAGCGAGAAGGTGTTTGTCCGCGGGTCGCACAAGGTTCCGGGAGCCGAGGTGCCGCGCCGGTTCCTGGAGGCGGTGGACGACCAACCCCTCACCGGTACCGGCAGCGGCCGGCTGGAGCTGGCGCAAAAGATGGCCAACCCGGCTGTCACGCCCCAGGTGCCCCGCGTCGCGGTCAATCGTGTCTGGCACCACCTGTTCGGCCGCGGGCTGGTGCCGTCGGTGGATAACTTTGGCGTGCTGGGCGAGGAGCCGACGCATCCCCAACTGCTCGATTATCTGGCGGTGTCGCTGGTGCGGGAGGGCTGGTCGCTGAAGAAGCTGATCCGCCAGCTTGTCCTCACCCGGGCCTACGCCCTGTCCACCCGCGGGGCGGAGGCCGACCTGGAAAAGGATCCGGGCAACCGGTGGCTCAGCCATGCCCGGGTGCACCGGCTCTCGGGCGAGGAGATCCGCGACGCGCTGCTGCTGCTCTCCGGCCGGCTCGACACCAAGATGTTCGGCGACCCGGTGCCGCCCCACATCGGCGATTTCCAGGATGGCCGCGGCAAGCCGGGGCAGGGCCCGCTCGATGGCAACGGCCGCCGCAGCGTCTACCTGGGGGTGCGGCGCAATTTCCTGTCGCCCTGGATGCTCACCTTCGATACCCCCGCGCCCTTTTCCACCATGGGGCGCCGCGCCACCAGCAATGTGCCCGCCCAGTCGCTGGTGCTGATGAATGATCCGCTGGTGCGCGAGCTGTGCGTGCAGTGGGCGGCCCGTGTGGTGGCCGAATTGCCCGCCCCGGCCGATGAAACGGCCCGTGCCCGGCGCATGGCGTTCGCCGCCTATGGCCGCCAGCCCACGCAGAAGGAGACGGAAGCCCTCGCCGCGTTCCTGGCCGGGCAGAAGGCCTCGGGCGCGCCCGAGCCCGAACGGTTGGCGGCACTGGCCCACGCCCTGGTGAACACCCGGGAATTCATCTATCTGCGCTGACGCAGGGAGCAGACAGGCATCTATGCACGGCATGAACAACAGGTGGCCCTGCGGCCGGGGCATGGCCCGCCCCCTCAACCGGCGGTCCATGCTCGCCCGTTGCGCCCAGGGATTCGGCGCGGTGGCATTCTCGGCGCTCAACGCCGTGGAGGGCCGGTCGCGGCCGCTGGTGGACCGCTCCGGCCTGGTGGGCCTGCACCATCCGGCCCGCGCCCGCGCCATCATCTTCCTCTACATGGATGGCGGCCCCAGCCAGGTGGACACCTTCGATCCCAAGCCCTTCCTCGACCAGTACAACGGCCGCAACCCCGCCGAACTCTTTAAGGTTGAGCCCACCCAATTCAACAATGTGGGCAAGGTGCTCGCCTCCCCGTGGAAATTCAAGCCGCGTGGCCAGTCCGGCCTGCCGATCAGCGACCTGTTCCCGCACCTGTCCACCCATGCCGACAAGCTCTGCGTCGTCCGCAGCATGGTGGCCAAATTCCCCGAGCACACCAGCGGCAACTATTTCCTGCACACCGGCTCCGGCCTGCAGGGCCGTCCCAGTTGGGGGGCTTGGCTCAGTTACGGCCTGGGCAGCTTCAACCGCGACCTGCCGGGTTTCATGGTGCTCAACGGCGGGCTTATTCCGCCCGGCGGTCTGGATAATTTCAACAGCGGCTTTCTGCCCTCGGCCCATCAGGCCTCGGTCCTCAAGGCCGGCAAGCGCCCGGTGGCCAACATTGCCCCGGTCGAGGGCCGTCCTGGCCAGCAGCGCGCCATGCTCGACCTGGCCTCCCGACTCGATGGCGAGCACCTCCAGTCCTTCGGTTCCCATCCGGAACTTGAGGCTGCCATCGCCAACCAGGAAACAGCTTTCCGCATGCAGGCCTCGGTGCCGGTGCTGATGGATGTCAGCGCCGAGAGCGCCG
>CAWUOE010000182.1:0-6768 GCA_963923355.1 uncultured Gemmataceae bacterium
GCGTCCGGGCGAACCGGTCACCGCAGAAACCGAGATGGGGGCCCATGTCCTCGCATGTCAACCAGAGGACATTCGGCCGATCCGCCCCGGGTAGGAGCAGACCGAGGACAAGGATCAGGCTGTTCACAGGACCCCTCCCGAAATCAAGCCAAAGCGTCCATTGTCCACGCCCGGGGCTCGCGGGGAAGGGGGCACGAAAAAACCCCGTTCCCAGGGGCGGGAACGGGGTAGGGGGGGCGGTTGGCCGAATCAGGCTTTTTCAGGGGCCTCGAAGACAGCCTTGTAGGTGACGCCAGCCAGCACGGCCCCAAGGATGGGGGCCACCCAGAACAGCCAGAGTTGCGCCACCGCCCAACCCCCGACAAACAAGGCGGGACCGGTGGACCGCGCCGGATTGACGGACAGGTTGGTCACCGGGATGCCGATCAGATGGATCAGGGTCAGTCCCAGACCGATGGCGATCGGGGCGAAGCCGGCGGGGGCCCGTTTGTCGGTGGCCCCGTGGATGATGAACAGAAACATGAAGGTGAGCACAATCTCGGCGACAAGGGCCGACAACATGCTGTATTTGCCCGGGCTGTGCTCGGCGAACCCGTTGCTTGCGAATCCGCTGTCAACCGCGGAAAAGCCTTCCTTGCCAGAGGCGATCAGGTACAGCGCCCCGGCACCCACAATGGCGCCGATCACCTGCGAAAGGATGTAGGCGCCCGCTTCCGAAGCCTTGAACCGGCCACCCGCCACCAGGCCCGCGGTCACGGCGGGGTTCAGATGGCAGCCGGAGATGTGGCCGATGGCGTAGGCCATGGTCAGAACGGTCAGGCCGAAGGCCAGCGACACCCCCACGAAGCCGATGCCCAGGTTCATGGCGGAATTGTCCACCTTGCCGGCGAAGACTGCCGCCAGCACGGCGCTCCCACACCCGCCAAACACCAGCCAGAACGTGCCGATCGCCTCGGCGATGCATCGCTTGCTCAATTGCATAGTATTGCTCTCTAAAAAGAAATCGAAGTGCCCAGGGGCCGGACAATCCGGACATCCGTGTCGGAAGGCAAGGCTGATTATGCGGCTTGCCGGTCCCGGTGGAAACGCCGGGTGGGGATATTGCCGAAAAAAGACGTTCGGGGTTTTCCTGGTTTTCCTGAAAGACCCCCGCATTGAAGGGGCCGTCAGAAGCGGCGGCTGCGCTGCTGCAGGTATTCCAGGAGTGCCGTGCCGAAGTTGATGCTGGTGTCCATCGGCACGAAATCGATCTGGGCCTTGTGGCATTCCTCGCGGAAACGATTCTGGTGGGCGGCCAGCGCGTCCAGATAGTCCTGGCGGATCGACTTGGCTTCCATCGTGAGGATCGCGGGGGATTCGATGTCCTCGAACTGGCAGTAGCCGTCGAAGGGGAATTTGGCTTCCGCCTCGTCGAGGATGTTGAAGACGATGACCTCGTGCCCCGAATGGCGCAGCCGGTGCAGGCCGGCGATCACCGGGTCGATGTCGGTCAGCAGGTCGGACAGCAGGATGACCAGCCCCTTGCCGCGTGCCACGCCCGCCAACTGCATCAGGCAGGCACCCAGGTCGGTCTCGCCATGGGGCTTCAGGTTGGCCAGCGTGCTCAACATGGCCGGCAGGTGGCTGCGCCGTGCCCGGGGTGGCAAAATCCGCTCGATGGATTTGCCGCACACAGCCAGCCCCACCGGGTCTTGCTGGTAAATCATCAGGTAGGCCAGCGCCGCCGACAGGCTGATGGCGTAGTCGAACTTGGTCATCTCCTGCCGGAAGGTCCAGCCCATGCTGGCGCTCGAATCCACCACCAGCCACCCCTGCATGGTGGTCTCGGCCTTGAATTTCTTGACGTAATACTTCTCGGTCTTGGCATACACGTTCCAGTCGATGTCCTTGATGTCATCGCCGGGCGTGTACTTGCGGTGTTCGGAAAATTCGACCGAGAATCCCTGGAAGGGGCTGCCATGCAGCCCGCTGAGAAATCCCTCGACGATGAAACGCGCCCGCAGGTCCAGCCGGCCCACCTGCTGGATCACCTCGGGCCGAAGGTAGCTCTCGATGGAACGGGGGGCGTCCTTGGGTGCCGAACTGCGGGCGACGGGCGGTTTTCCGGACACGGGAGAGGGCCTCCAAGGATATGGGTATCGTATCCTCCCGCGGTCGCGCGGTCGATCAGTACTCTTGCAGCAGCAAGGTTCCCTCGGCCGATTTCAGGCCCTGCCCGTCGATCTGCCACATGCCGTCCAAACGGTTGGCCAGGTGCCCGCACAGGTGCTCGCACAAGCGGTCCACCCCCGCCTCGTCGGGCGTGTCCAGACTGCGCATCAGGGTAATGAATTGGCGGGACTGGATGATCCTTTCCATCAGCTTGGGCGCATCGGGGCAATAGTCGCAGGTCTCCACCCATGCCGCCCAGGTGTTCAGGTCCCTGCGGACTCCCTCCTCCTCGCAGTGGTACCGGTCCACCAGGATGGGGCCGCCGGCTGGTGGCCTGATCTCCAGCCGGAACCATCCGCCCTCATCCGCACCGAAATGGCAGGTGGCGCCGGGCAGCCACTCTCCCACCTTCTCCGCCAGTTCCACCGGGTCTGGGGTGTCTTCCGATCGCGCAAAAACGCGCATCCACAAGCCCATGGCAGCGTCCGCCCGAAGTGGGAATGATCCATAAACAAAGCGCGGGTGACGGATTGTTCCCGCCACCCGCGCTTGATTATTTTGGCACAAGCACCAGGCCTGTGCAGGGCCAATCAGGGCTTGGCGATGATTTCCGCCGCGGGCTCACCCTGCAGGGCCTTGAGGAACAGGACCAGATCGGCCTCTTCTTCCTTGGTGAGCAGCAGTTTGCGGGGGATGATGGCCTTTTGGCCGTTTTTGGCTGCATCCCGCTCGGCCGGTTCATCGCGCATCTTGTTGCTCAGGTGCGGGTTGAGGTTGCCGCCGCGGTTGTACAGGGCGACCACCGCTTCCAGCGTCGCCTCGCTGCCATCATGCATGTAAGGGGCGGTGGAGACGAGTTGGCGAAGGCCGGGGGTCTTGTAGGCCCCCACCAGGCCTGGATCCTTGTGGCCTGTCTCCTGGGCACCGAAACGGCCCAGGTCTGCACCCTCGGGCCAGGTGCCATCCTTCGCGCCCACTCCCAGATTGTGGAATTGGCTGTCCGAGTAGTTGTCCCCCACATGGCAGGAGTTGCAGCGGGCCTTGTTCGAGAACAGCTCCTTGCCGCGCTGGATGCTGGCTGCCACCTGAGGGATCTTCCCCTCGTCCTTGCCGGGCTCCAGGCCCAGGGCGCCCAGCGCCTCGGTATCCTTCGCCTCGAAGGCGGCCTTCAGCACCTTGGTGAAATCGCCGGCGTTGGTCTCCAGCTTGCCCTCGCCTTCCTCCTCCACGCGGGTGCGCATGGCCAGCTCGGCGCGGTCCACCACCGAATTGCCGGTCAGCACCAGCCGCTCATACGCGGCGATCGCCTTGGCGGCACCATCCCGGGTGGGAAGGGTGCCAAACACCTTGGCAAATGCGGCAACATATTCGGGGTTTTGACGGAGGCGGCTCACCACCTGGTACCAGGGATGGCCTTTGCCGTCGTGCATCTCCAGCGGATTTTGCGGCGGTCCCTGCGCCTGGTCTTCCAGGGTGGGTGCGCGCCCGTTCCAGAATTGCAGGAGGTGGTAGCCGCTGTTGTATACCGTGGGGGCATTCATGCCGCCCTTCTGGTCGAAAATTCCGGTCGAGGTTTTCATCTGGTCGGTGAAGCCCAGCGCCGGGTTGTGGCAGGAGGCGCACGACACCTTGTTGTTGGAGGAAATGACGGTGTCGAAATAAAGCTTCTTGCCCAGAAGCACCTTTTCCTCGGTCAGCGGATTTTCCGGCGGTATCGCCGGAGCACTGTTCAGGCCCAGCGGCACCTTGATGTACACGGCATCGCGGTTGACCTTGTCCCCGGTGGCCGGATCAACCGAATCCACCTTGCCCTTGTTCCAGAATGATTTCAGGTTGCTCCAAACCTCCGGTTTGCGGGGATCCCGCGTGACAAAAATCACCGGAACCTGCTTGGCAAACGGTGTCATCTTGGCCGGGTCGGGCAAGCCGGCCGCCGTCTCGGCAATCTGGGCCGGGGTGGGGTCGCCTTCCGCCGCCAGTGCCTTCACGCCGGCCACGCAACCCATGCCCAGTGCCAGACCATGGGCAAAGAGCGCCAAAGACCGGGGGGCCAACAGCATTCGCATGCGCTGAAAAGTCATGGGGTTACCTTTCCAAACAAAAAACAGGCGACTTCATCGAGATAGCGGGAGATAGTTTGCCAACCGCCCCATCGGGCAGCGTGGCCTCGGATCGCCTTTCCAAAAATCCATCAACTAACAGTTCTAGGCGGGCTCGCTGATTATTTCAAAGATTTCAGCCGTGTGGAAGCAGGCTGTCCATGGGCCTGTGGCGCGGAACCTAGCGCTTGCCGGAGCGGCTGTACCGGTCCACTTGCGGCTCGGGGATCACTTCAAGCAATTTTGCGATGATATCCTCGGCCTTTTTGCCCTCGGCCTGGGCCTGGAAATTGACACCGATTCGGTGACGGAGGACCGGCTCCGCCGCCTTCCGGATGTCGTCGATCGACACAGAATATCGACCATCCATCGCCGCGAAGGCCTGGCCGGCCTTGACCAGATTCTGCCCGGCCCGGGGGCCCGCGCCGAAATCAAGCCAACGCGAGGCAAAGTCAGGCGCATCCGGGGTGCCGGGCCGGGTGGCGCGCACCAAGCGGGCCACATAGTCCAGCACATACTCGCCCACAGGCACGCTGAGCACCAGCTTTTGCAGGTTGAGGATCGCCTTGTTGGACAGGATCTTTTCGAGCTTTTCCTTGTCCCCCGAGCGGGTGGTGGTCTGGAGAATTTTCTTCTCCTCCTCCAGGCTCGGGTAATCCACGCGCACGGTGAACATGAATCGGTCGAGCTGGGCTTCGGGCAGGGGGTAGGTGCCTTCCTGCTCGATGGGGTTCTGCGTGGCGATCACGAAAAACGGGTCGGGTAGTTTGTGGGTTTCCTGCCCCACAGTCACCTCCCGCTCCGCCATTGCCTGCAGCAGCGCAGCCTGGGTCTTGGGTGGGGTGCGGTTGATTTCGTCCGCCAGCAGGATGTTGGCGAAGATGGGACCGGCCACAAAACGGAATTCGCGACGCCCGGAGGATTCATCCAGGATCATGGTCCCGGTGATGTCGGTGGGCATCAGGTCCGGTGTGAACTGGATCCGCTTGAAGGACAGTTCCATGATTTCCGACAGGCTGCTGACCAGCAGGGTCTTGGCCAGACCGGGCACGCCGATCAGCAGGCAGTGGCCCCGTGTGAAGATGCCCGCCAGGATCTGCTCGATCACCCCGGTTTGGCCCACGATGGACTTGCGTAGCTGTTCCATCATCTGCTGGCGGGTGGCCGCGAACTGTTGCAGATATTCGCCGATGCGGTCCTGGCTCACGCCTGGAGCTCCTTGATCCTGGGGAAGATCCTTGGGAAAACAGGCGATTCACCTGTTCTCTCACACCTTCAGTAAACCCTTTTTTACTTTGTATGGGAACCCGTTCCCGCAGTCGCCTGGGCCAGAGGCCAGCCCCCTTCTGGGCCCGACTTGGACAGTCGCGGGACTGCGGCACCTGCCTTGCTTAAACTGATGGGTGAGGATTCTCCGGAACGGTGCCATGGGTGAGCCCAAAGACTCGCAAATGCCTGCCCAGCCTGCCCAAAGTGATGGCGGCAGGTGGTGGCGTTTCAATCCACGGTTCTACCGTCCCAACCAAAAACCTCGGGTGTTTCGCGAGGCGTACTGGGTGTTTGGCTTCGAATTTCTGGCCATGGTGGTGCTGGGGTTGGCGGTTTACTTCTTCAGCATCAAGCCCCGTCTTGCCCAGCGGGGCAAGGAGATGGAGGTCTACCAGCGGCTGAAAACCCAGCGCCTGCAATCCTCCCAGACAAACCCCGCCATCTCCGGGACTCCGGCTTCCCCGGGTGAGCCCTGAAACGGCCGCCTGTGGCACTGTGGCGATTGCCGTGCCGGCGTGGTTTGGCGTACCCTTGGCACATTCTGTCCTGTTCGTTGGAGGCTGGTACCCCATGAATCGACTTCTGCTGGTGGTTGGCGCCCTCATTCTCGGCCTGGGTGCATCCTCATCCCGGGCGCAGGATCCGCTGCTGCAATCGGCTCTGTCCCTCTACGACCGTGTCCAGACGTATCAGTTGGACAACGGCCTCAGGGTGGCGCTGGTGCCGTCGCCCGGGGCCGCCACGGTGACCACCATGTTGATCTACAAGGTGGGCTCGGCGGATGAGTTGCTGGACCAGACCGGCCTGTCCCATTACCTCGAGCATTTGATGTTCAAGGGGACCGACAAGTTGATGCCGGGTGACATTGACCGGGCCACCCTCAAGAACGGCGGTGCCAACAACGCGTTCACCTCGGAGGATGTGACCGCATACCACTTTGATTTCGCCGCCGACCGCTGGGAGAAGGCGCTGGAGATCGAGGCCGACCGCATGCGCAACCTCCGCATCGATTCCAAGCACGAATTCGAGCAGGAAAAGGGCGCGGTGATCGAGGAACTCAAGCGGAACGAGGACGAGCCCTGGGATCTGGAATACAAGGCCATTCTCCCCCTGCTGTTCACCACCAAGGGACCCTACGGCCACCCGGTGATCGGTGAGGCGGCCCACGTGCGGGCTGCCCAGGCGGACGGCATCCTGGCCCACCACGGCAAGTGGTACCACCCCAACAACGCGCTGCTGGTGATCGCCG
>CAWUOE010000183.1:0-6734 GCA_963923355.1 uncultured Gemmataceae bacterium
ATCCACCCGGGTGGCCTGATCCTCCATCCCATTTGCCGGGCAATTTGCTGACCCTCCGGCTTTGCCGGGAAGAAACTCCAGAGCCAACCGGCCGTTTTGGTCAAATGGCCCGCCGAGACCTTATTTCCAGGAAGGTGGCATCCCTCCCGTGGTTTGAGGATGTCTTGGAAAATACGGGGCCAAGATCGCGGGAGGCCGCGCCATGAACACCGAGAAGCAGGCCATGGCCTGGCTGCACCTGGCACTTCTGGCTTCAGGCGTTTTGCTGCTGGTGGCCAGCAGGGATTTTGTCGCCTGGTATTGGCTGGCCGGTATCGGATTCATAACGGCCGTCTCCCTGTGGTGGCAGCAAACCACGGCGGGTAAAAGGCCCATGGCGGAAGGGCTTGGAAACCTGCTCGGTGCCTGTGTCGCCATATTGGGCGGTGGTTGGGCCATCACTCAGGCCGGGGAGCTTCAGGGTCTGCCTCGGCCGGTCGCGCTTATCCCTTATTTGGGTTTGTTGGTCCCGCTCCTGATGGTGATCAAGCTGCTGAAACGGCAGATTCCCCGGGATTACTGGGTGTTGCAGGGCATGGGTGTGGTGATGGCGGCCATCGGCTGTGTCCTGGGCTTGGATCGCTGGGAGTGGTGCGTGCTCCCGGTCTACGCACTGTTTGCCTTGGGGGGATTGCGATACCGCCCCGGGCAGTCATCCTGGGACGTTCGTGGCATGGGGCTTACGGCCCCCGGTCGTCCGGTCATGGCTACTTTGGCCATCGCGGCCATCATTTTTTTTGCGATTCCCCGGCCTGATGTTCCGCTGTGGAACCCAGCCGCCCATTTTGGTCAGGGCGGCAGGGCGGCAACAGGCGCCAGCAACGAGATGGATCTCACCGGCACCGGCACGCTCGACCTGGATTCGGAAATCGCCTTCGAGGTGGAAGTGCGGCTGTCCTCGGGTGATCCTGGCGCGTTGAACGCCGATTCCCGCTTCCGTCAGGTGGAGCTGGAAATGTACCGGGGCGGCCGATGGCGCGGTACAAGCGAATCCACCGCCGGTCGCGGCATTCCGATGGCGAGCAACCAGTTGCCAGCTTTGGCTGCCAACCAGATGCTGCTGACCTTCCATTTGTTTTCCAAGGACATCACCACTCCGGTGGTCCTTGATCAGCAGACCCTTTTTCTTCCGGTCCCCTTGCAGCGGCAGGGCCGGATCAACGACATCCTTCGGCGCGAAAACGGATACCAGCAGATTGCCAACCGGCGAATGACACCGGAGCGAATCCCGGTTCAGGATGAGGTGACTCGTACCGTCCGTCGGGAGGACCTGCTCGGTTGTCCCCAGGAACTGAGGGAATGGTCCAGGCAGTTGATTCTTGAACTTGCGGATGATGAGAACGGCCGCCAACCCACGGTGGGTGCGCTGAAAATTCGCCCCGGCCGTCCCGGGCTTTTACCCAGGCAAATGGCTGGCGCCCCCGAGGGGCTGGCCCCCAACATGCCGTTGCCACCGGCCGTCCATGAGGAGGCGGCCCGCCGGCTGTGCGACTATTTGTCACTATCTGGCGATTACACCTACTCGCTTGACCGGCGGCGGGAGGACCGGTCCATCGACCCTGCGGTGGATTTCCTCAGGAATGTTCGGGATGGGCATTGCGAGCGGTTCGCCTCCGGCCTGGCATTGACCCTTCGCAGTCTGGGGATACCCGCCAGGGTGGTGAAAGGGTTCCGTGGTCTCGAGGCCACGGGCGATGGTGTTTACATCGTGCGCAATTACCATGCGCACAGTTGGGTGGAAGTGCTCGTGCCCAGGAGGGATCCGGGGCTGGCTCCGGGTAATCCCCGCGGCATGGCCTTGGAATGGCTGGTGCTCGACCCCACGCCTCCCACGGCTGATCCGGAGTTGCTGGCCCAGGGGGCCGGAGTGGCCGCCGCCGCCCGTTGGGTGGGTTTGCTGCCCGTGATGGAATGGATCGAACAGCATTTCCGTGCCAGTCTGGTTGACAACCTGTATGGCATTCCCCTTCTGCTGTGGCTGGTCCTTGGGGTATTGCTGCTCGCCCTCGCCGCTAGCGCAATCGTCTGGGGCCGCTGGTCCCGCTGGCTTCGCGCAAACCAGGTCTGGCCCCAATGGTTGAAAATCGCCAAAAGACTGGGCGTCCAGCAGGGGCCCGGCACCACACCCAGGGAGATCGCCCGGCTTGCCTCTGAAAAGATCCCCGACGCCCACCCCGAGTTGCGGCAATCGATGGTTGGTTCGGCGGAGTTTTTCTACCGGCTGCGCTTCGGGGGCCTTGAGCCGACTTCGCCCGAGTGCCTGGGCGAGGCGGACCGCCTGCTGGAACTGGCCAGACAAGCCCGCGGGGTCTGTTGAGGGGTGGACTCAGCCACGCAGCCCGGTCAGTGGACCATCCTTGCAGAAGTTGGGATTGCCGAAGGATTTCACCTCGTCGCCGAAACCGTGGGCCAGTGCCATCAGCAGGCGGTTGTGCGGCACCTTCTTGTACTTGAGTGCCCGGCCCATCTTGAAATCAAGGCCGCCGCCCATCAGCACGAAGGGAATGTCATCCAGGGTGTGGCTGCTGCCCTTGCCCAATTCGTTGGTCCACATCAGCAGGGTGTTGTCCAGCAGGGAACCTTGCCCGCCGGGTTCTGGCGTCTCCCTCAGCCGTTTCAGCAGGTAGGCAATCTCGCCGGCGAACCATTTGTTGATCTTCACCAGCTTGTCCATCGCTGCGGTGTTGCTGTCTGGTTCATGGGACAGCTCATGGTGGCCCTCGGTGACCCCCAGCCAGCGCATCCGGGCCATGCCCACGCTGTTGGTGTATTGGAACGAGAACACCCGTGAGAAATCCGCCAGCATGCTGGCCACCAGCAGGTCCATCTGCATGCGCGAGAGTTTGGGCATCTGGTCGTTGTCAGCCCGAACGCCGGGCTCGAGTTGTGGCACCGGGTGACCTGCTTTCCGCCCCTCGTCTTCCGACTGTTCCTTGATTTCACGCTCCATTTCCCGAACCAGGTCGGCGTGTTCCAGCAGCAGGCGCCTGTCCTCCGTGCCAAGTTTTCCTGTCAGCGTTTTCAGGTCGCCTGCCACGCCATCCAGCACGCTGGCAACCGCGGCGCGATCCTTGGCCTGCCCGTACAGTTTCTTGAACATTTGGTAGGGGTTGTCGACCGGAGCCACGGGCTTGTTGCCCCCGGTGTAAACCATCCGGGTCCAGGTGTCGGCCCGTTCGGGAACCATCACACCGAACTCAAGTGATCCGAACCGTGTCCGTGTGGCCGTGTCTTTCTGCAGGTGGTTGCGGATCTCCTGATCGATGGAATGTCCCTTCGCCCAACCGGCAGGAGTGTCTGATCCGCCTTGGATATTGCCCGGGAAAAGCTCCACGCCGGTCAGCAGGCAGCCCATGCCACGCATGTGTGCGTCGCCGTCGCCCCGCACCTTGTCGCATACCCCGTGCAGGGTGAGCAGTTGGTCCTTGAATGGGGTGAGGGGCTCAAGGCAGGCTTTCAGGTTCTCGAGTGGCCCCTCGGTGTCCGGCCAGAAATCCTTGGGTACCACTCCGTTGGGGGTGAAGATCACCACCAGCCGACGCTTCCTCGCGTTGGCTGCAACCGGATTCAGGGCGTGTGCCATACCCGGCAGGTTCGTCACGAAGGGAAGCGCGGCCGCACTCACGCCCAGTCGGGCCAGCAGATCCCGGCGGTGGAATAAGGGGTGCTTGCTGTTCATTGTGGATTCCTCGTTTCCGGTTTGGGTTGAGCGGCCATCTGGCGGGCAGGGGCCGTGGTTCGCGCGGCGATTTCAACGGCCAGTTTGCGGATGTCAAATTGGTTCGATTGGAAATAGGCCCGCAAATCTTCGGGCAAGGACTTGCCGAAGGCGCGCTCCGGCTGCTGCGTCAAATAGTGGAACAGGTGCTGGATGAAGGCGTCATGGGCCTCCGGGCTTTGGGCGAGGAAAGCTCCCAGTTCCCGCGGCCCGGAAAAATGGGCGTTGCTACCGTCCCTGCCCAGGTATTCCCCGGCAGTCACCACCGGTTTGCCACGGTCGGTCTTCCGGGGTTTGCCCACGGCGTCAAATCCCTCCAGGGCAAAACCCAGTGGATTGAGGATGCTGTGGCAGGTGGCGCAGGCGACCGGCTGCGTTTGCAGGATCACACGTTCACGTGTGGTGAGGGAAGGATGCAGGTCCGGTGCCAGCGGAGCGACCGCCTCGGGTGGACGCATGGCTACTCCTAGCAGGGACTTGGCGATGAAGACTCCCCGATGGATAGGCGATGTTTCCTCATTGTAGGCCAGGGATGCCATCATGTAGGGATGGGTCAGGATGCCGGCCCTGCCCGCCGGCGGCAGGTTGGCCGGGTGAAAACCTCGCGGGGTGGGCAGATCGGCGCCGTAAAAAGCCGCCATGCGATCATCCACCAAAATCATTTCCCCGGTCAGCAGGCGGCGGAAATCCGGGTTGGGGCCCAGCACGATCTGGCGCACCTGCAGTTCCAAAGATTGCCGCAGGCTGTCGGCCAAAGCCGGATCAAAGCCCGGGAATCGTTCAGCGTTTTTGGACAGGTCTGCCCCTTGGTCCAAACGCAGCCAGTGGCGGAAAAAGCCCATCAGCTTCGCCTGTCCACGGGGATCCGCGATCATCCGTTCCGCTTGGCGGCGCACCTGTTCCGGGGTGGTCAGGCGATTTTCCGCTGCGGCCTTGGAAAGTTCGATGTCCGGTACGGAGTCCCACAAGGTCCAAGCCAGATGCTCGGCAACCGCCCTTGGCCCGTCGTTGTTACCCACGCGCTGGTAAAGAAACGCCGGGGACTGCAGGGTGGCAAGGACCAGACGCTGGATGCCCGCGTCGGGCTCGGGTTGGGAAGTGAAAACCGTGTCCAGAAGAAACTTTTCCTCCGCCGCTTCCAGGGGGCGCCGCCAGGCCCGTTCGGCAAAGGTTTTGCCGAATTGACGCAACTTGTTTTTGCGGTCTGCCGCATCCGGCTTGGTTCCAGCCAGTTCATCGGCCCGTTCCCGCACCCAGGCAGAGGCTTCCACCGTGGCTTGTACAACCGCCTGGTACCAAGCCTTGCTGATGGAGGATCCCCGCTCCCAGCCAAGGCTCCTGTCATCAGGGGGGAAGGGGGTGGAAAGGATCAGTTGCTCCGGTGACCCGTTGGTGGCCAGGCAATGGTCGGGAACCAATTGCCTGCAACTTTTGGGCGGAATCCATTCCAGGTGGAGCATCGCCGGGGCTGCCGGCTTGGCTTTTTGCTCCTTCTTGTTGGAATCATCCACGCCTTGTTTGGCTTTGCTCATCTCCAGCCGGATGGGGTAGATGCGACCCCCCACCAGGAAAACGGTTCCGCTGTATTCCGTTTCATTGCCTGATTTCACCCAGGCGTCGACCAGCGGTTTTTTGGTGTCGTTGACAAACAACCGGGTGGCATGCTCGGTGCGGATAATGAACTGGTATTCGCCTGTCACGGGTGGCCGGATCGAACCACGGTGCCGCACCGCAAACTGTTTGGCGTCGATTCCCTGGACGGGCGGTTCAGTACCCCAGTTGAAATCAACCACCGGGTCAACGCGCTCCGCCACCAAGTCTTCCTTGCGATAGTTCCGGCTTTTGAAATAGTCCCCCTGAAGGCCGCGTTCCGAACTCCATCCGGGATAGCCCCGGAAACTGGCGATGATGTCGGCCACCGCATTTCGGAACTGTGGCACCGTGAGTCGTACCACCGAAATGCGGGCGGGAGCGTTCCGTTCCTTCGCGGTCTGGGAATAAAAACGGTCGAAAACGTGCGCCGCCACGGCCTGAGCTTCTTCAGAATCCAGAGACCCTGGCTGCCCTTCGGGCATGGTTTCCTGGATCAGTTTGGTGAGTTGGGCCAGGGACCGCTCACCACCAAGGGGTTTGCTGTGGCGCTTGGTGCCCTCTCCCTGTTTCCCGTGGCAACTGGCACACTGTTTGGCGAACAAGGCTTCGCCACGGCCACCGTCTTCATCGGCCCTTAGCACCGGGAATGCCCAGGCCGTCACGGCGAAGAGCATCAACCAGGCTGCACGACAAAGGGGCATGGTTGGAAGGTCCACAAGCCAGCTAGGGCAAGAGTTCGTTCGAAAATCAGGCGGGAGTCTGTCTGGCGGTTTACCTATTTTACCAAGGGGCAAATTGCCCTGCCAAGATAAAACCGGGAGGTTCAGTGACCGCTTGGCCATGGGATGAAAGAACTACCCCGAAAGAATTTTTTCTGCAGGAGAACAGCTCCAAAGTGATGAAGTACCAAGGGCTGGAAATGGTGATTTCAGGGGGGCAGACGGGGGCTGACCGGGCCGGTCTCTTTGCCGCTGAGGCATTGGGAATTTCCACAGGCGGTTGGATGCCGAGGGGATTTTTGGCTTCCGATGGAAGGCACCCGAATTTCGCCATCCGTTTTGGCCTGAGGGAACATCCAAGCCCGCTGTACCCACCGCGCACCCGGGAAAACATCCGCATGGCCTGCGCCACCCTGTGTCTGGAGGCTGTTGTCGCATCCCGGGGCGTTTCCCTCACCCGTGAGTTGGCTGCCAAGGCTAATAAGCCTCTTTTACGAGTCCTTTTTAAGGCCGACTCCTTGGGTGACCTTGCGCCGGAAGTTGCGCCCGCGGCAGTGATCGAATGGATCAACGGGCAACAAATCCGGATTCTGAACATCGCGGGCAATGAGGAAAACAAGGCACCGGGGTTGCAGCATGCCTCACTGCTTTTTTTGACGGAGGCG
>CAWUOE010000184.1:0-6707 GCA_963923355.1 uncultured Gemmataceae bacterium
CGTCAGATGTGTATAAGAGACAGACCCAACCTGAAGAAGGATTTGGAAGCGGACCTGGCGGCGGTCCGCAAGCAATTGTCCGAAAGCGAGCCGCAGATTCCGCGGGAACACGCGGCAACCTACCTACGCATCCTGGCCAAACAGGGTCACGAGGCGTTTTCCAAAGTGGACGATCGGGTCTGCCTGGCTTGCCGCACCACCATCGACATGCAATCAGCCAGCAAGGTTCGGCGCGGGGAATTCCTGCTTTGTCCGGGCTGCGGCCGCATGCTCCATGGGTCTCCGACGCCGGAAGAGGAATAATCCCCACCCGTAAGTTGAGAGATGGATCACTTCGTTTTGCTGCGATTGGCGAGACCATCAAAGAGCGGGGTCAGGGGGCTGTCCTTGGTGGTCAAAGCCCTTCCCTCCTGGGCAACACGCAGCGCCTCGGCTGGATTCCCATCGGCGAGGGCCTGCTCACCCGCCTGCAGCAGATAACGCAGAGTGGCCTGCAGTTCCATTTCAGTTCGCTGGGGTTTGGCCATTGATTCCCGCACCAGCGGCAGTGCCAGGGACCATTTGTTCTGATCCAATGCCACCTGGATGACCAGATCCTGGATGGGAGCCAACTGAAGGGCGGGATCGGCCCGCCGGGTCCACCGACTCAGTACCTCGGTGAGCAACTGCAACCGCCGGGCGGGAACCTTGGCCTGGGCCAGCTTGCGGTCCCATTCCTGGACCAAACTAACCTGCCTTGCCCGGGCGATGGTATCTATCAGGGCCAGCCAAGCTTTTTCCTGAACCCGGACGTCCTCCGAAGGTTGGCTGGCCTGCCACAGTACAGGCAACAGGCTGGGAGGCCCGCATTCTCCCAATGCGCTAGCCGCGCGTGCCCGCACATTGGGATCCATGTCCTTCAGCAGCACGATTTCCAAACGGGCCAACAACCGCACCCTGTCTGTTTCGGTCAATCCCTCCGGATCGGCACTTTTGGGAGGATCCGAGGCAGGTGGCGCCGACGGCTCGAAGCGAACAGCCAATTTGGCCAAGGCGCCCACCAAGCTGAACCGGACCGTGCCGGAGGAATCATCCAGCGCCTTCAGGATGGCATCCATGGATTTGGGTTGCGCAACTCGCTCCAGGGAAGCAGCGGCAGCTTTTCGGACCGACTCGGATGGATGCCTGAGCAGCGCGGTCAAGACAGGACCGGATTCGGACGCACCAAGGGCTCCCAAATCCTCGGCGGCTTCCACCACCACTTCAAGCACCGGGTCTTCCAATAATCTCTGGAGGCTGGCCAGAACTTCTGCCTGACGCGCCTTCAATTCCGGCCTGTTTATTGCCGCCTGTTGGGACAAGGCCCGACTGCTGGCGGCCCGAACCGTCGGGCGATTGGATCGTGTGAGAACCAGCAGGCGGTCCAGCACCTGAACTTCCGGCACGCGCCCGAGGGCCAAAGTCGCGGCCCGTTGGACCTCCAGCACCGCATCGCCGGAAAGCCTTAGCAAAAGCCCCCCCAATATTTTCTGTGCGGCAGGGTCGGCACCATTCAGCGCTTCCTGACACCAGTTGACCGCGAGAAGCCGCAACGCCGGGTCCTCCTGCTCGCACATCCCGGGCAGGTATTCCAGGCGCTCGGCCGTGCCGAGCCGTGAATACAGTTCCTGCTGGAGACGGACCACCTGACTGCGGGCTCCCTCCAGCTCGTTTTCGAGGCGCGCCCGGCGCGCCAATTGAAAAGCGAGCCGGTCTTCCAGCCACCGGTCGACCGGCAAATCCCGGGTGGCCTGCCACCACTGGTTCCAGCGATCGGAATCCAGGCCGAATTTCTGTCCGGTCAGATCCCCCAGGGCCTCGCTAGCTGCCTGGCGCAACTTGTCGGATTCGCTTCCAAGCGCCTTGAGAAGGGTGGAAACGGATTGCTTCCGTCCGCTGGCCCCAAGCGTGTAGGCGACAGCTTGGGCGACAGATGGGTCGGTAGCAGGGTCAGCCAGCAATTTGGACAACTTGTCGATGACTTTTGGCTCAGCAAGCACGCTGAGTGCCTGGGAGGCCCCCTGGCGTATCGGCGCTTTGTTGGAGGACAGGGCCTTCACCAGTTCGTCGGTAAAACGCAAATCCCGGTTGAAACGGATCGCCGAAGCCAGTGCCAGAAACATCTCCGCATCCTCGGCCTGTTCCAAGCCCTGACGGATCAGTGCTTCCGCCTCACCTGAATTGACTTGGATCAAGGCCAGTGCAGCCTGGTTTTGCAACCTGGGTTGGCCACGGTCCAGGAGCATCTCACGCAAACGGGCAATATCCACCGGTGGCTGCGCTCCTGACACAGCCAGTGAGGGTGGTTGGGCCCTTGCTGAAGACAAGCAATGCCCTTGGCCCAGGGAAACAACCAGAAACAGTCCCCAAAAAACCAGTGCCGGGCACCAGGTAAGCATTGATCGCATACGCCCGGCCCCCTTCCTTAACCCGACCCTTTAAAGGCCATTAGAGGTTGATTTTGTTTTTAGAACCACTCAATTTACCCATCCAACCAAGCCTCCCTATAGCCCATGGAAGCCTTACGGGTCAACTTAACTCACGGGCAGCCAAGCTGGATGCTTTCTGGACCTGCAAGATGGGCTGGAGCCAGATGGCCCCTACAAGTCAAAATGCCTCCTTATTCAGTTAGAGAATCAAGGAAGACTGGGGAATCTTTCCAATATTATGTCCACCCTCGAACGGCTACTGGGATGGTTCCGGCCGGCCTACCGCCAAATTTCAACACTCATGGTGGTTTGGGCGGTGGTGGGGCTGACAAACCTGGGTGGCGCCGATCTCTGGGACATCGACGAGGGAAACAACACCGAAGCCTCCCGAGAAATGCGGGAATCGGGAAACTGGGTGGTTCCCACATTCAATTACGAGTTGCGAGTCGATAAACCAGCCTTGATCAACTGGCTGCAAATCCTTGCAGGAATGGCTTTTGGGGAAGGTGAATTCGCCGCACGATTTCCCTCAGCCCTGTTAGGGCTTTTGACAATCCTCGCGGTTTGGACCTTTGGCAGGCAGTGGCTGGGTGGGATGGCCGGTCTGGTGGCGGGGCTGACACTCGCGGGGTCCCCGATGTTTGTCGCCGCCATGCGATTCGCTAATCCTGACAGTCTTTTGACAGCCTTGGTGAGTTGGTGCCTTGTTTTCTTGCACTTTGGCATGCGTGCAGGCCGGGGAACCTGGTGGCTTTATGCCGCATCCGCCTGTTCGGCATTAGCCATGCTGGCGAAAGGGCCCATCGGCTTGGCTCTGCCGGGTGCGATCCTGCTGGTTTACCTGTTGTTTGCAGGTGGCTGGAACCGTATTCCCTGGTTTCACCTACCCGGCGCCCTACTGCTGTGGCTGGCCATAGCAGCCCCCTGGTACATCTGGGTCGGAACGGAAACAAAGTTCGCCTGGCACAAGGGTTTTTTCCTGCAGCACAACCTGGGACGTTTTTCAGCCCCCATGGAAAACCATGCGGGGCCCTTTTGGTACTACCTGCCGGTTATTCTGGGTGGGACATTTCCTTTCTCCTCATTCTTGGGTTTGCCGATTCTTGCCTGGCGAAAGGAAGTGCCAGGGGAGCGATTGCTTCCAAGCGCCATTTTCGTGGGTGCGTGGTTGGCTGTTCCCTTGGTGGTCTTTTCCATTTCGCGCACCAAGCTGCCCAACTATGTGTTGCCCGCCTACCCTGCCCTGGCCCTTTGTTTGGGAATGGGCATGGTGGCTTGGCGTCGAGGCTGGATCGCGCCAAAAAACGGTTGGATTCAATTTGGCATGGGCACCATGGTCTTGGCCGGCTTGGGCCTGGGATCCGGGTTGCTGGCTGCCAGTGGCGCTTTGCCTTTGGGTTCCCTTTCGACCAAACTGAAACCTCTTGAGGGATTGGAATGGGTCGCCCCAGCGGGCTTGGTCCTTGTTGCAGGAGGACTTGCGGGTCTTTTCTGGTCCAAGCGCCCCGTCGAGGCCGTTTCCATTGTGACGCTGAGTGGCCTGGTATTGACCGGGGCGCTCGGAGCATGGAACGGACAGACCCTGAACCACTACAAGGCGCCTAAACGGCTCGCTGCCCAATTGACCGAGGAGCTTCGAACCACGGAAGCCCGACTGGGTACGTTCGATTGGTTCCAACCCAGCCTTGTCTTTTATGCGAGACGCCCGGTGAACCGAATCCTCACCGAAAAGGATTTGACTGCCTTCCTGCAACAACCCATTCCGGCTTATGTGGCGCTGCCTGCCAATCGCTGGGACGCACTGCCAAAGAAACCAAACGGGGCAGCCCCAATTGGCCCTAAAGTCACCGACTTCTACCGACGGTGCGAGGTGGTAATGGTAGCCAATGCAACCGCATTGGAACGCTTCGGGAAATCACCAAAACAGCACCAATCCGGTCAGTAAGGACCCGATCACAAAAACCAACCCGGTCAGCACATAGGCGGGAGTGAGCCCCAACTCGGGGATCCTTCCAGCCGCGATATCCCTGGTACTTTTCCGGTGAACGAGGGTCATGACCAGCACCAATAGGGTACCGCCAGCCAGCAGTGACGCACCCAGGAATTGCTGCACCTCTAGAAAATGCCGGTAATGAACATCCTGAGCGGTCCAACGAACCCACAGCGCCAACTTGGCCAGCACCAACCCAAAACCCAGGAGGGCGATGCTGGTTCGTACCCAGGCCAAGTATGTCTGGTTAGCCTGGATCTGAAGGGTGAAACGCTCCTTGGGTGACAAGTTCTCAGCATGGATTTCATCCCATTGCGCCACCCTGTTTCCACTCTCTGAATTGGAATTACCATCTGTCATGGCTGCCCAGCTCCAAAGGAGATGTCCACTTTGGCCCGCCCGCCCGGCTCGAGATCCGTTTCGACCACTTGAATGCGCGGTTTTTGGTACTGGGCCATGAGGATCTCGCCTGTCTCCTGGTCCCGTTCGAATTTTGACAACTGCCAATCGGGTAATCGGGCAAAGATTTTTACTTTTCCCGGCTTCAACCCATTGATTTCAAAGCTACCGTTTTTGTCTGTGAATAGAGCCTTTTGCGGTGCTCCCACCCAAAGCCATGCTCTGGCCCAGTATTGGCCACTGCCGCTGGACAGTTCCACCCAGCCTGGTTTTTCCAATTTCCGGGTGACGTTTTTGGCTTTTTCGATCAAGGGTAAGGCGAAGCTGGACGCTCCCCTGGCCTTCAGGGTGAAAAGGGTATCCTGCCGACTTTCCACGGTGATGGAATCCCCCAACCCCAACAATCCGACCGGAACTGTCCGGCCACCTTGCTCTAGCCGGATTTGGTTATCCTGCACCTCCACTTTCAATTTGGGGCGTGGTTCGGCCTGCCCTTCTTCCACCCAAATCAACACATTGGCCATAGACCCGTCGGACAGGATGGTGGGAGCGAAGGGATTTTGCCACGATTTCAGACCCGGATCCCCTTGGTTCACACCCGGACTGGCAGGGGCACGGAACCAGGGCACCTGTGGTTTATCCCCCTGCCAAACCACACGTCCCATGACAGAAGCCGGGCGGTTTACCTGCTGATTGGGAATTTGCCATACCAGGGCCAGCCACAAAACCATGCCGCTCTCCGTACCCAACGGGAAATTCGCCTGTTTGGCCGCTAGATTAACCCAAAGGTCCCGGCAAACGCACCCTGAAGAATGCCCTGATCCAATAAAAAACCATGGCAGAACCCAAAGAACCCAAATTGCACCGAACCCCACACAGCTCTCTGAAAGGGGAACGGATGGACACCCTGGTGATCGCCGGGCAAACCTTAACCCTTTGGCGCCCCACGGAGCCTGACACCCTGCTGGATGACCCTTTTGTGGAGGAGGCGTTTCATGCGGATGAATACCTGCCTTATTGGGCAGAACTTTGGCCCTCCGCCCAGATGCTCGCGGAAGCAATCCTGAAGGAACCACGCCCTTTTCCAGCCGGAACCCGAACTCTGGAAATCGGGTGTGGATTGGGCTTGGTTGGTTCGGCCGGAGCTGCTGCCGGACTCGATATCACCCTGACCGATTACGACCTGACTGCCTTGGAATTCGCCCAGAAAAACGCCTTGGCGAACGCCGTCCCCGGTTGCTCACCCAAGGTCATGGCGTTGGATTGGCGTTTCCCCCCACCTGAACGGTTCCCGCTTATACTGGGAGCCGATCTGGTCTATGAGGAAAGGGCGGTTGAGCCTCTGCTGGGTCTTCTTCAGACCTGTTTGGCCACGGGGGGAGAAGCCTGGATCGCAGACCCGGACCGCAAGAATGGCAAGTTATTCGGCGACCGCGCCCGCGAGATGGGTATGGTCCTTGAGGCACGCCCGGTACATGCTTTTGAGACGGATGGCAAACGGATTGAAGGTACCCTTTACCGGCTCGCATTGCCTGATCGGTCAAAGCCCACCCACCATGGCTAAATCCAGAACCCGCAACCAACCTGAATGGTTCGATTGCCCCAATTGTGGCGAGCAGGTTCACGTGGGAGCCAAGGCTTGTCCCCATTGCGGTTCGGATGAGGAAACCGGTTGGCAGGACAACCCGGAAAGCGAATCCGGTCTTGCTGGCGAATTCACCGATGATTTTGATTACGAAGATTTTCTTGAACGGGAATTTCCGGACCCCCAAAAACGAAATGGAGCTCAGGGCAACCGCTTAGCCTGGATCCTGCTGGTGCTTGCCCCTGTCTCTTATACACATCTCCGAGCCCACGAGACGCTACGCTAT
>CAWUOE010000185.1:0-6683 GCA_963923355.1 uncultured Gemmataceae bacterium
GTCTCGTGGGCTCGGAGATGTGTATAAGAGACAGAGGTCCTCGATGGGATCCGCGGCCTGCGCGACTCGGTGCGCGAGCAGGTGGGTCGGGTGGTGGTGGGCAACGAGGCCGCCATCGACACCATGCTGATGGCCCTGGTGGCCGGGGGGCACGCCCTGCTCGAGGGGGTTCCCGGGGTGGCCAAGACCACGCTCTCCAAGGCGTTCGCGCAGGTGCTGGGCCTCGATTTCCAGCGCATACAGTTCACCCCGGATCTGATGCCTTCTGACATCACCGGCACCAGCGTGCTCGACCGCAAATCAGGCGAATTTGTCCTGCGCAAGGGCCCGGTCTTTTGCCAGGTCCTGCTGGCCGACGAGATTAACCGGGCGCCCGCCAAGACCCAGGCTGCGTTGCTGGAGGCGATGCAGGAGGGGCAGGTGACCCTGGAGGGACAGACCCTGCCGCTGCCCCAACCATTCATGGTGATGGCGACCCAAAACCCGGTCGAGCAGGAAGGCGTTTACCGTTTGCCCGAGGCCCAACTGGATCGGTTCCTCGTCCGCGTGCTGATGGGTTATCCGGGCCGCGACCACGAGGTCCGCATGCTGGAGTTGCGGGTCGATGCGCCCGCCCGGGTGGAGCAGCTTCTCGATGCCGGCCGCATCGGGGAGCTCAGGTCGCTCTGCCCGTTGGTGCACGGCGAAGCGCACCTGCAGGAGTACATCATCGACCTCGCGCTGGCCAGCCGCGAGCATCCGGATCTGCTGCTGGGTGCGAGTCCCCGCGGGGCACTGTGCCTTTTGCGTTGCGCGCGCGCACACGCGCTGCTGGATGGTCGGGCCTACTTCACCCATCAGGATGTCCAGGCGGTCGCCCAGTCCACCCTGGCCCACCGCCTGATTCTTCGCCCCGAGGCCGAGATCGAGGGCCGCCGAACGGCGGATGTGGTGGAGGAGCTGCTGCAGTCCGTCCCGGTTCTCGATGAGCGGGCGCAGCCACCTGCCATGAATGGGAGGCGGTAGCCCATGCTCACCCGCCGCGGTTGGGCGATGGCTGTCGCTGGTCTCATTCTGGCCGGTTTGGGACTGGTCAACTGGCTGGACGGTTTCGCCTACCTCGGGTTTTGCCTTTTGGCTTGGTTGGGCCTCAATTGGTTGCGGATCCGTTTTGCCACGGCAACCCTGGCCCGCGATATCTCCCTCACCCGCATCGTGCGTGACCGGGGAGGAGCATGCCGTACCCTTCGGGATGGCCAGCTCCTGACCATCCTCTGCAGGGTCGAAAACCAATCGCGATTCACGCTCCCGATGGTCCGCTTGGAGGACCGGCCACCTGCCGACATGGTCTGGGCGGACAGGCCTGTCGAGGCGGCGAGTTGGTTCTCCCCGCGGATGGTTCGTAACCCATGGCCCGCCGCTGACGGGATCATCCCGCCAGGCGGTCAACTGGAGTTGGTGTGGCGGGGTCGTCTGGAAAGTCCGGGGGTCGCCCGGTTCGAGGGGGCCCGCCTGACGGTGCTGGATCCACAGGGGTTGGTGGGGAAATCGGTGTTCCTCCGTTCCCCGGTGGAGATGCTGGTTTTGCCCGACCCGGGGGCCGTGGAGGATCCTTCGGGAGGGGGCAAGCGCTCGAACAATCTGCTGCCACCGGGCCAGCATCGTTTGCGCCGGCCGGGTGGTTCCTCAGAGATACTGGATGTCCGTGACTATGTGCCCGGGGATTCCCCGCGCCATATAGCCTGGAAACTGTCCGCCCGGCGGGATCGCATCATCGTGCGCGATTTCGAAAGCGAAGTGCCGGTCCGGTGCCAGTTGGTGGTGGATGGGACCAGACCCCTGCGGAAATGGCACCCGGGCGGCACCCGGTTGGCCAGCCTGGCCACGGCTGCGGCGGGCGTTCTGGAACATTGCCTGGAACAGAGGGACCCGGTGGGGTTGGTGGTGGCCGAGGAGGCCCGGGTCATCATCCGCCAGCCTGCCGGGGGGGCGCGCCACCGTTTGCGCGTTTTGCAGACACTCGCGGAAAGCTGCGCGTCGCCCGGGGTGTTTCCACCCAGGGAGGAGGATCCCCTGGTTCTCTTTCCCCACGCGTTGCGGGTGGCGCGGGAAATTTATCCGGATGTGGCCCGCTCCCCGTGGGCCACGATGCCTTGGCGTTGGATCCTGTGGGGCCCGCCCCGGCCCGGATTCAGCAGGTATGGCGGTGTGGGCGGATGGATTTACCGGCACCGGGTTTACACCTGGCTGGTTCCACCCGTCCTGATGGTGACCAGCTACGTGGTTGCAAGCGGGTGGATGTGTCTCGCGGTGCCACTGTCCGGCCCACTCCTGTGGCTGGTGGTCAGGGTCGCCTCCTTTTTCCCGCAGTGGCAACTGCGCGACCGCAAGGTGCTCGCAACGGTACTGGCCGCGCGTGAGGGAGCCAATCCAGCCCTGCTCGATGGCCTCTTGGAAGACGACACCCTGCTGGCCAGCAGGCTGCGTGCATTTTTGGCCGAACACCGCGAGGACAGGAACCTGGCGGCCCCACCACCCTCGGCCCTGCGCGTCCAGTCGGCGGCCCGGGCCGAGCGCCTTGCCCTTGGCTTGCTGTCAGCCGTTTCCCGCGCTCGCGACCCCGAGCTGCATGTCCTTTTCTCCGACACCGAGGACCTCGGGGCACGCCTCGACCGATTGGAGCGCGCTGTCCGCGTCAGCCGTTCCCGGCGCCATGAGGTGATGGTGGTGCTTGCTCCCAAGGCACCGCGGGAGACCCCCGCGGATGACGACGGGCAGTCCAAATCCCCTAACAGGCGCAGCCTCCCGCGGACCGCCGGCCTGTGGCTGAGCCGGAAATTCGGTTATGGGAAAACCTCCGGGGAAGAGCCTGCCAAGGGCCCTGTGGCTCCCCGGCCCGAACCGGAGAATGCGTCGGGTGGTGAGTCTGTGGCCTTGACTGAACTCAGGCTCCGAATGGGCCGCCTGGGTGTGCCGGTGATTGTCGGCAAGGACAGTGCCGCGGAGGCCCAGAGGCTGCTGGCCAGATTGAGGCGTTCAGGTGCAAGGGCGGTGAGGCGATGAGCAACCCCCTCCAGGCCGGTCCGGATAAAGCCAAAGGTTGGCAGCCGCCCGCCCGCGGATTCCAGCCGGGAAATTATGTGCCGATCCTCGTGGCGTTGGGGGTCCTCTTTTTCGGATTGGCCCAGATTTGTCAGACCGGATGGATGCTGTTCCCCTTGGGAATATTGGCCGGTGGCTCCGCGCTGGCTTGGCAGGGTACGCCGACGATCTTCCTGTTTTCGCTGCCGGTTTTTCTGCTGTTGGACCGGTCCGGTATCGGGCCCGAGGAGTGGCTTTCCAGTTTGCTGGAGGGCGGTAACCCGTTCTTTTTACGGCGGGGCGTCGGGGGAGGACCCGATCTCGATACCTCCAACCTGATGTCCCTGGCGGAATGGCTGGTGGCTGCCGGGGGTACGATTGCGGCCCACGCGCTGGCCTGCCGGTACATCGCCCTGCGGAAACCCCCGTTTCAAACGGGACAATTGGTTCCTGTGAAGGAACAGGTTGATTCCGCGTGGTGGGGAATGAAGTTGCCCTTCACGATCGTCCTGACCGTCCTCTGTGTGATGGTGGGATGGGTGATGACATCCGCATTCCTGGAGGATGGGCAGTTCCCCCCGCGGGTGGTTCAATTGATTCGATGGGTCCTGGTGGTGGGAGGCGGATTGGTCTTGGGTCTGTTCGCCAGGATTATCCTCGGCTTGGCGGAGGGCAGGGCAATGGATCCCGCTGCCGCCGCCGGCTTCCTGGCGCATTCATCCTGGGCTGAAATGGGCAGGGAAATCAACAAGACGGATCGCTGGTTGATGTGGTGGCGCTTGGGCCGCCGAAGGAAGGCCGAGGCTCGTTGGCGTCGACTCCTGCTGGGGGTCAAACCCTCGCCGGCAGCCCCGGTTCAGCCAGCGCGCCATCCAAATGAAAAAGGCAACAAGGGGTAAGTGGCATGAACCATTGGCGTTATTTCTGGCGCGAGGCCCTGGCGGTGGTATTCATGCTGGCGGGCATTTTCGGGTTGATCCAGGCGCTGTCCCTGGTGGCCCAGAGACAGGTGATCGGTGCCAGTGTGGTTGGCGTGTTTGGGCTTTTTGTCTTCCGTGGCGGGTTGAGCCTGCTCAAGGTTGCCATGTCGGCCCGAATCGTCCAGCAGACCCAGGACAGGTTGTATCCGGCCCCGGCCCAGCCATTGCCTTCGGTGAAGCGCAACACCGGGACAACATCCGTTTCCCGCGCATCCCGTCCGCAATCTTGACTGGGGCCGGAATCGGGTTGAAGATCGCAAGCTGTGAAATACTTTCCCCGCAGATCCGCTTTCCGGGAGCCCTGTCATGAATGTCGCGCTCAAGGTACCTGCCCGTCCCGCCAAGCTGGGCGACCAGATGTTGCTGATCGATGGCAAATGGCGCCCCGCCATCAGCGGCAAGATGTTCGAGACGGTCGACCCTGCAACCAACGAGGTCATCTGCCGGGTGGCTGAGGGTGATGCCGCTGATATCGATCTGGCGGTGGCGGCCGCCCGCCGGGCGTTCGATTCGGGCCCCTGGTCCCGTATGGCCGGCAGCGAGAGGGCCCGGTTGATCAACAAGCTGGCCGACCTGGTTGAGAAGCACCAGGAGGAATTGGCTGCCCTCGAATCTCTCGACAACGGCAAGCCTTACCGCGACTCCATCGCCGCGGACCTGCCCCTCACCATCAAGTGCTACCGCTATTTCGCCGGTTGGGCTGACAAGATGACCGGCAGGACCATCCCGGTGGATGGGCCCTACACCTGCTTCACCCGCCATGAGCCGGTCGGCGTGGTGGGCCAGATCATCCCCTGGAATTTTCCACTGCTGATGCAGGCATGGAAGTGGGGCCCGGCCTTGGCCAGTGGTTGCACCCTGGTCCTCAAGCCGGCCGAGCAGACGCCCCTCACGGCCCTGCGGGTGGCTCGGCTGGCCCAGGAGGCCGGATTCCCGGACGGGGTCATCAATGTGGTTCCCGGTTTCGGGCCCACCGCGGGGGCGGCGCTCACGCGCCACATGGATGTGGACAAGGTCGCCTTCACCGGGGAGACAACCACCGGCCAGATCATCATGGAGGCCGCAGCCCGCAGCAACCTGAAGCGCGTCAGCCTGGAGCTGGGGGGCAAGAGCCCCAACGTGGTGTTCGCCGATGCCGACCTCGACGCGGCTGTGGATGGGGCCTACTTCGGCCTGTTCTTCAACCAGGGCCAATGCTGCTGTGCGGGAAGCCGCCTGTTCGTCGAGGAAAAAATCCATGATGAGTTTGTCGACCGGTTGGTGAAGCGCGCACGGTCCCAGAAGGTGGGTGATCCGTTCGATCCGTCCACCACCCAGGGGCCCCAGATCACCCGGGAACAGCAGCAGCGTGTGTTGGGATACGTCGAATCCGGAAAAAGCGAGGGAGCAGTACTCCATTGCGGCGGGGGCAAGCCTGACCTTCCCGGTTACTTCGTCGAACCTGCCGTCTTCAGCGGCGTCCGCGATGACATGCGGATCGCCCGCGAGGAGATCTTCGGCCCGGTGATGAATATCCTGCCCTTCAAGTCCATCGACGAGGTGATCGAGCGCGGCAACCGGACCCATTTCGGTTTGGCGGCGGCGGTCTGGACCCGCGACATCAAGAAGGCTCACCGGATGGCGCGCAGCCTCCGCGCTGGCACCGTCTGGATCAACTGCTACGACGTGTTTGATGCCGCCGCTCCCTTCGGTGGATACAAGATGAGTGGCATTGGCAGGGAAATGGGTGAATATGCATTGCAGCTGTATACCGAGGTCAAATCGGTCATCATCGCTGAGGATTGAGAATTCAGGCGAATATTGCCCCGTTTGGGGAACATGGGGGGACATGCAGGCGGTAAGCTGAAGGCTTGCCGCCTGTTTCGCATCCGCTTTCCAGAATCCCCAGCATGCATCGCGAAATCTCCCACGCGGACACCTCCTTCTCCCACGAGCCTCGCCTGGAGCTTCATGCCCTCCTGGTGTTGATTGGCGGGTTGGTCGCCGCGGATCTGTGGCCCGCACTGGTGGAGTGGCTGGGCCCCTGGGGCGCGGGGTTGCCCGTCTGGCCCAGGGAGGTGTTCGGCCAGAGGCTGGCCCTGATCGCCGCCGTCATCGGCGGCGCCCGTACTTTGTACGGTGCCCTTGAATCCCTGATGGCCGGGAAAATCGGTGCTGACCTGGCGGTTGCCATCGCCGTGCTGGCCTCCATACTGCTGCGGGAACCGCTGGTTGCCGCGGAGGTCCTCATCATCGGTTTGGTGGGGGAATTGCTCGAGGATTGGACATTCCGTCGTACCCAATCCGCTTTGGAGGGGTTGGTCAAGCTGGCCCCCAAGCGTTGCTGGCGTCTGCGAGCCGATGGCACGGAAGAACGGATCCTGGTCACCGACCTGAGGGTGGGTGACAGGGTCGCCGTCAAACCGGGTGGGAAAATCCCTGCCGATGGGGTCATCCTCACCGGTCGCACCACTCTCGACACCAAGGTGCTGACAGGGGAGAGTGCTCCGAAAGAGGTGGGGCCCGGCAGTCAGGTGCTGGCCGGTTGTTTGAACCATCTGGGGGCCATCACCCTGGAAGCGCGCCGTGTGTCTGAACACACGGTGGCCGGGCAGGTCGGAAAACTCACCACCGCCGCGCTAGTGGAAAAATCGGCCATCGAAC
>CAWUOE010000186.1:0-6659 GCA_963923355.1 uncultured Gemmataceae bacterium
CAGGCAGCGTGTAACGCTCCTCAAACCACCTGCCAAGGTCGACCAGCTTGCAACGTTGGGAGCAAAAGGGAAATTGCGGCCATTCAGAGGGGCCCCCCTCTAGCTGCTGCGAGCAGACGATGCAGGCCGGCACCTTGCCCTTGGCTGACACTACTTTTTCCCTTTTTTGGAGGATGAGCCGGAATCAGCCGGTTTGGGGCTTTCGGCGGCGGGTTTGGCGGGGGTTGAATCGGTTTTCGCCGGAGTCGATGACTTGTCGGAATCAGCCTTTGCGGCGGCTTTATACCCATCGCTCCTGTAGTCGGTCTCGTAGAAGCCGGAGCCCTTGAACAGGATGGCCGCACCGGTACCGAAAAGCCTCTGGAGTTTCTTCTTCTTGCACTTGGGGCAAGTGGTCAGGGGTTTCTCACTGAAAGATTGAAATTCCTCAAACTGGTGGCCGCAGCTATCGCACTGGTAGTCATAGGTGGGCATGGTTTGGTCTCCCTTGAACCTCGGTCACTCGGAACCCGCGGGTGGCTCGACGGAAACGCCGACACTTGCCGGACGCAACACCCTGTCATGCAGCATGTATCCGCCCTGGTGCACCTGCACCACGGTCATCGGCGGGTGCTCCGAGCTTGGCACCTGGTTGACAGCCTGATGGTGGTTCGCGTCAAAGGGTTGATGCAAGGCGTCAACGGGCTTCACCCCGTGCCGTTTCAACACCTCCAGGATCTGTTGAAGCACCATGGCGACGCCCTGGGCCAGCGGACTTTGGGCCTCGCCGGCGGCGGCTTGTACCGCCCTTTCCAAGTTGTCGATGGGTTGCAGCAGGTCGCGGGCCAACGGCTCCTGGGCGTATCGTTTTTCCTGCTGGTTTTCCCTGGCCTGGCGCTTTTGGTAGTTCTCAAACTCCGCCTGGCGTGATTTGGCCAGGTTCAGGAATTCCTCCCGCTCCTTTTCCAACTGCCGGATCCGCGCCTCCATTTCAAGGATCGGATCGACGGCTTGACCAGCGGCGTTTTCAGCGTTTGCGCCATCCGTGCCTGCCGTGTTGTCGCTCATTTGGCCCCCCGTTTCTTTTTGCCTTCAGGTTCATAGGCCGGCGGAGCTTGCTCGCCCTCACCGCCGGTAAAAAAGTCCTTGATGCGATCGAGGAAACTTTTGCGCTGGGGGGAGACTTCCACCTCCTCCATACCGGCCAGTTCGCGGAAAAGCTCCTCCTGCCTTTTGGTCAGGTTGCGCGGGGTTTCAACGCGCACCACCACGATCAGATCCCCCACCCTGCCCGAGCCGATCTCGGGCATGCCCCAGCCCGGTATCCGAATCTGGTCGCCCGATTGCTGGCCGGGCTGAACCCGAAGGGTCACAGGCTTGCCGCCCAAAGTGGGCACAGGGATTTCAGCCCCCAATGCCGCCTGGCTGAATGTGACCGGAACTTCGCAGGCCAGGTCACGCCCGTCCCGCTGGAAAAACGGATGGTCCAGCACATGGAAAAAGACATGTAGATCACCAGGCGCCCCACCGCCGGCGGGGGTTTCCCCGTATCCCTGCACCCGGCTGCGCATCCCGTTTTCCACACCGGCGGGAATGTTGATCTCCAGGGGCAGCGATACCTCCCGGAGGCCGACTCCCTGACAGGTCACACACGGGTCGGGAATGGTTTGACCGCGGCCTGAACAGTAGGGACAGGTCCGCTGTATCCGAAAAAAACCCTGCCCCTGAAGGATGACCCCCTGTCCGCCGCACTGTTTGCACTTGATGATCTTGGACCCGGGTTTGGCTCCGGACCCCGAGCAGTCGCCGCATTTCTCCTTGCGCGGGATGTTGACAGACTTGCGACCGCCGCGGTACGCCTCCTCCAGGTCCAGAGTGAGTTCGACCCGGACATCACGGCCTCCCCGCCTGCCGCCGCCTCCGCCACCAAAAATGCCACCAAAGAACTCGCTGACCAGGTCGGACATGGCGTCGCCCGCGTCGCCCGGCCCGATCGGTCCGTCGGACATACCCGCGTGCCCGTAGCGGTCATAGCGCTGGCGTTTGGCAGGTTCCCGTAGGACCTCGTAGGCCTCCTGGACTTCCTTGAACTTGATCTCGGCCTGAGGGTCGTTGGCGTTGCGATCCGGATGGTACTGCATCACCAGCCTGCGGTAGGACGCCTTGATCGTGGCATCATCCGAGGCCCGCTCGACTCCCAAAACCTCGTAGTAGCAGCGTTTCGTGGGCATCGAATCCGGTGCTCCGAGAACCCGCCCCCGCATTGCGGACGCGGGTCATCCCCAGACCATGGAAATGAAAAGGCCTTCCCGACTCCCGGCATCCGGGTCCGGGAAGGCCATGTTGGTGAACCTATCGGGTCAGCGAACGGCGCCCTGAACCTTGGATCCGTGCTCTTCTTCATCGATCTTGGTGATCATCACATCGGTGGTGAGCATCAAGCCGGAGATCGATGCGGCGTTGGTCAGCGCGCTGCGGGTCACTCGGGCGGGATCCAGAACACCGGCTTCCAAAAGGTCCTCATATTCCTTGGATGCGGCGTTGTAGCCGATATTGGGATTCTTGGCGCCGCGAACGCGCACCTCGTCAGCCACGACCGCGCCATCAAGGCCCGAGTTTTCCGCCAGGGTGCGGATGGGCTTCTCCAGGGCACGGGCGACGATTTCGGCCCCTACCCTCTCGTCTCCCTTCAGCTTCTCGGCGGTCGTCTCGGCCACCTCGATGCAGCGCACCAGCGCCACGCCGCCGCCGGGAACCACTCCGTCAGCCACCGCAGCCCGGGTTGCGTGAAGGGCGTCCTCCACCCGTCCCTTGGTCTGCTTCATCTCGGCTTCGGTGGTTCCACCCACGCGGATGATGGCCACGCCACCAGTCAGTTTGGCAAGACGCTCGCTGAACTTCTCGCGGTCGTACTCGCTTTCGGTCTGCTCCATCTGCTTCCGGATCTGGTCGATCCGCTTCTCGATCCGACCCTTGTGGGCGTTGTCGAGCTTGGAGTTGACGATCGTGGTGTTTTCCTTTTCCACGGTCACCTTCTCTGCGGTTCCGAGGTGCTCGATCTTCACGTTCTCGAGCTTCATGCCCAGGTCTTCGCTGATGAAGGTGCCGCCGGTAAGAACGGCAATATCACCCAGGATGGCCTTGCGGCGGTCACCGAATCCGGGAGCCTTCACCGCGCAGACCTTCAAGGTGCCGCGCAGTTTGTTGATCACCAAGGCAGTGAGGCAATCACCCTCGACATCCTCGGCGATGATCAGCAGGGGACGGCCAGTTCGTGCAACCTGCTCCAGAAGTGGGAGCAGTTCCCGCACGTTGGACAGTTTCTTCTCATGAATCAGGATCAGCGGCTTCTCCAGTTCGCTGGTCATGTCCGCCGAGGTGATGAAGTAGGGGCTGATGTACCCCTTGTCGAACTGCATGCCCTCCACAAATTCAAGGGTCGTCTCGGAGGTTTTACCCTCCTCAACGGTGATCACGCCGTCCTTGCCGACCCGCTCGAAGGCATCGGCCATCATGTTGCCGATCTCCTTGTCGTTGTTGGCGCTGATGGCGGCGACTTGGGCGATTTCCTTCTTGCTGGACAATTTCTTGGCCAGCTTTTCGACATTCTCGGTCACCGCGGCGACCGCCTTGTCAATTCCCCGCTTCACAGCCATCGGGTTGGCGCCCGAGGCGATGTTGCGCAGGCCTTCCTGGTAAATCGACAGGGCCAGAATGGTGGCGGTGGTGGTACCGTCCCCAGCTGTGTCGCTCGTTTTCTGGGCGACAGCGTTCACCAACTTGGCACCCATGTTCTCGAAGGGATCGGGAAGGTCGATCTCTTTGCTCACGGTCACGCCGTCCTTGGTGACGGTTGGGCCACCAAAGCTCTTGTCGATGATCACATTTCGCCCGGTGGGCCCCAAAGTCACCCCGACTGCATGGGCAAGCTTCTCGGCACCAGCCAAGAGCTTTTTGCGGGCATCCTCGTCATACATCAATTGCTTAGCCATGTTCTCACCTCGAATTTGATCCGGTTTTGAAGGGCTTAGTTCGCCGGATTGGGCGCCTTGGGCGCTGCCCCGACGGGTTGGTTAGCTCAGGAAATCTTCGCAAGCAGGTCGCTTTCGCGCATGATCTTCAGTTCCTTGCCGTTCACCTCGACATCGTTGCCAGCGTAGCGGCCGTAAACCACCACATCACCGGCGGCAACGGAAACAGGGATCAACTCGCCGGATTCGGTCCTGCGGCCAGGGCCCACTGCCAACACGGTCCCCCGCTGCGGCTTCTGCTTCGCGCTTTCAGGAATGTAGATACCACCGGAGGTCTTCTCTTCCGCCTCCAGGGGCTCTACCACCACACGGTCCTCGAGGGGACGGATACCTGCGTCAGACTTTGCCTTAGCCATGATTCAACTCCTGATCTTCCTGCCTGTTTCAAATAAAAACCTTGTTTCCTAGGAGACCCCCGGGCCCACTCGGCCCCGAGAATCAATAATTGGGACCGGATTCCGTGAGGATCCGTAGCCGGCCTACATCATGCCGCCCATACCACCCATGCCGCCCATGCCACCCATGTCCATGCCCCCCATGCCACCCATACCACCGCCGTGGTCATGGTGATGGTGGTCGCCACCACCGGGCTTTTTCTTCTCCGGAATGTCGGAAATGATGGACTCGGTTGTCAGTAAAAGGCTGGCCACGCTGACCGCATTCTCGAGGGCGCTACGGGTCACCTTCACCGGGTCAATGACTCCGGCGGAACGCAAGTCGATGTACTTGCCGGTATCCGCGTCGTAACCCAGATTCTTTTCCTTGTGGCGGAGAATGGTATTCACCACCACTGAGCCGTCCAGACCCGCGTTTTGGGCGATCATGCGGCAGGGGGTTTCAAGAACCCGGTGCAACAGACGGGCTGCCGGTTTCTCCGACTCGGGCAGGTCCACCTTGTCGAGTACCTTGCGGGCGTGTAGTAGGGCGACGCCTCCTCCCGGAACGATGCCCTCGGCGATGGCCGCGCGGGTCGCGTGCAAGGCGTCTTCGTACAGGGCCTTGCGCTCCTTCATCTCAGTCTCAGTGGCGGCCCCCACCTTCAGTTGGGCCACACCGCCAGCCAATTTCGCCAGGCGCTCTTGCAGCTTTTCCCGGTCGTAATCACTGTCGGTCTTCTCGATTTCCCTGCGAATGAGTTCGCAACGGCCTTCCAGGGACTTTTTGTCGCCGGCCCCCTCGGTGATAGTCGTGTTTTCACTGTCAATGCGAACCTTCTTGGCACGTCCAAGGTCGGCAAGCTTGATGGTGTTGAGGGGGATCCCAAGATCCTTGAAGATTGCCTTGCCCTTCGTCAGGGTGGCAATGTCTTCCAGCATGGCCTTGCGACGGTCCCCGTAACCGGGAGCCTTCACCGCGCACACATTCACCACACCCTTCAGCTTGTTCAGCACCAAGGTGGCTAGTGCCTCGCCCTCAACATCCTCGGCAATGATAATCAGCGAAGCCTTGGCCTTGCTCACTTGCTCCAGAAGGGGAACGAGATCCTTGGCGTTGCTGATCTTTTCCTCATGGATCAGGATGTAAGGGTTTTCCATCTCCACCGTGACTTCTTCCTGGTTCGTCACGAAGTTGGGAGATAGGTAACCGCGGTCAAACTGCATTCCTTGGACAACCACCACCTCGGTTTCGGCGGTTTTGCCTTCCTCGATGGTGATCACGCCATTGCTGGCACCGACCTGCTTCATGGCCTCGGCCAGTTTCTTGCCGATCTCGGTGTTGTTGTTGGAAGCGATGGTCGCGACTTCGGCGATGCTCTTCTTGTCGTTGGCGTCGATTTTCTCTGCCATCGACCGAAGTGAATCCACTACTTTGCCCACAGATTTGGTCAGACCACGGGAGATGGCCATCGGGTCATGCCCCGCGGCAATCAGCTTCAGACCTTCACGAAAAATGGCTTCGGCGAGGACGGTTGCGGTGGTGGTGCCGTCGCCAGCCACGTCATTGGTCTTGCTGGCGGCTTCCTTGATGAGCTGTGCACCCATGTTTTCAATGGGGTCGGTGAGCTCAATATCTTCAGCAACCGTGACGCCGTCTTTGGTCACGTTCGGGCTGCCCCAACCCTTGTCCAAAACAGCATTGCGGCCACGCGGACCGAGAGTGGCGCGGACGGCCCGGGCTAGCTTGCCGGCACCTGCCAGCAGCTTTTGCCTGGCCTCGTCACTGTAAACCAGGTTCTTAGCTCCCATCTTCTCTACTCCTCACTCGATTTGCTTCAGCGGGGACCTGACAACAATGGCTCGCGGCATTCAGCGCCAAGGACAAACCATTTCTTCCGTTGCCATAATCCATCACGCGGGCGGCTTATCACCACCTTGCACAAAGACGCTTTTATGCAATCTGCGTGCCACGAATGGGCCGGATGGCAGAATCATCATGAAAATGACCGCCCGGCAGCCTTTCCATCGAATAAACTTGGGTCTTCGAGCGGGAGGTATAAGGGCTTTCGCCAATCCAAAAACCAGACCCTTCCAGAGGCCGACTGCCAACTTGGCACCTGCTCTCGGAAACTGATGGCCACTTTTGACAATGCCAGCCACAGTGGCACCGCTATCCAGGACGAAAAACTAGCATGAACCAACCGAATTTGACCCAATCCTTGCCACCAGACCTGCCAGAATTCCTTATGGAGCAAGAGTTTACAGTAGTTAC
>CAWUOE010000187.1:0-6657 GCA_963923355.1 uncultured Gemmataceae bacterium
GAAATCCATACCTGCCAGCCTGGTTTTTCACCAATCATCGGCCATGAGATCAGCGCCAGCCACACCGGGTAGGTGTTGGTGATCATCAACACTTCGGCCAGTGGGAGGTTGGTCAGCGCATGGAAGGTGCAAACCAAGCTGATCGATCCGGCAATACTGCGCTGCCAAAGGAACCAAGAATCATGGAACACCAGCTTCGCCCCGGCAAACGTGGCCAGCATGAGCGCGAAGGCAAATGCCAGCCCGCTGCGTGCCAATGCCACCACCTGCCAGGAAACCTGGTCCCCCAGCAGGTTGGTGAAAAAGCCCATGAAGCTGAAAACGAGGCTTCCTGCAAGCATCCAGGTCGAGGCCAGAAGCGGTTTTTCCGGCAGCAAGGGCATTGAGAACTTTCCAGAAGGCGCCCAAAACCTCGATTTAGGCAACTGGCCGGGCAAAATCCAGCGGAAAACGATTCTGTGCAGGCCTGTTGGAGGGGTATATCCATAACCGTTAAAATTTCGCAATGATCCGCCTAAACTGACGCCGGGGACACCGCGCGGAGTTTTTCGATGAAACGGTCCGACTGGAAAAGCTGCCTGGCCCTGTTGATTTGGCTGGGCCTTGGCTTTGGACAGAACCAGCTTGAGGCGGGAGAAAGTCTGCCCGTTTCGGTTTCGCGGGTGTGCCGTCACACTTTTGACGGGATCACGCTGGACGGAAATGGTGATGAATCTGTCTGGAAGAAAGCTGCTCCCCTTGGGCCCTTGGGCCAGCCTTGGCTGGGAGAAAAGGGGCGACAAAAAGACGGCGTGGTGTGCCGGTTGGTCTGGGATGCAGGATCCCTGTACCTGCTGGCGGAGGTTGCTGACCCGGAGGTTCTGGCCAGCCCGGACAAGGATCGTCCCTGGTTGGGCGATGCGGTGGAACTGTACCTGAAGCCCGCGGCGGATAAGCCCGGTTATTTCCAATGGGTTTTCACCCCGGAGGGTCAGGTTTATGCCCGGTTCTTTCCGGATGGCAAAGCGTTTGGTACGGACAAGGATGCGGAAAAGAAAATTCAGATACAGGGTTTCCAGACCAATATGAAGGCGGTGGTGCGGAAGGGTTCTGGGTACACGCTGGAGGCAAAGATTCCGTGGCAGGACCTGGTGCGGGCAGGGGGCAGGCCCAACCCGGATGAAGTTTGGCAGGTCAACCTTGCCCTGATGGACCGGGGGAGCGGCGGGATGGTCACCATATCGTGCCTGGCTCCCATCCAAGCGCGCAAAGTACCCGCCTTTTTGCATCAGACCGAGGATTATCCAACCCTTCGTTTTTCAGGCCCGGATGCCAGCCGGGTGATTGGTCTGGAAAAAAGGGCCTTGGATACCTCCGCGCTTTCGGGCGTGCCGGAACCGCCTTCACCCTACCGGCCCAAGCGAATCTATCCGGGTTTTAGCCCTCCGTTCCCCATCATGGCCAAGGCGGTCCCTGGGGCACCCGGGCCCACCGCGCAGTTATTGGTGATACATCAAGATGCGCCCTACGGGCCGACTGTCTTGTCTGTGATCCCGGACCAACCAGCTTCCACGGCAACCGTGGAAGCCCGCAAAATTTGGGAAACACCCCGGGGGGGGACCGCATACGATCTGGCGTTTCATCCGCAGTTTCCGAAGCGGCCCTTCCTTTACCTGGGTTGGAATGGACCCCTGGATGGTGGCAAAAGGAAGGGTAAAGCATCACGCATAACCCGCCACACGGTCCGCCGGGTGTTCCCCCTGGAGTTGGATCCATCGCCCGGGCAAACGGTGATCGAATGGGAATCGGATGGCCATAACGGGGCTGCCCTGTGCTTCACCCCGGATGGCAAGCTCCTGGTGACCACGGGTGATGGCACCGCCGATTCAGACAACGATGAAATGGGTCAACGGACCGATACTGTCCAAGCCAAGGTACTGAGGCTGGATGTGGACGGGGCCGCCGACGGTAAAGGCTATGCCGTGCCCGCTGACAATCCGTTTGTTTCGGACAAACGATTTGCCCCCGAGACATACGCCTACGGATTGCGAAATCCATGGCGGATCTGCTCGGATCCTGCCACCGGCCAAGTCTGGGTGGGTAATAACGGGCAGGACATGTACGAGCAGGCTTACCTGATTCGGCCCGGGGCCAATTATGGCTGGAGCGTGAAGGAGGGCAGCGCGCCCTTCCACCAGCAACGGTTGGCGGGGCCCACGCCGATTTCACCGCCCACTGTGGAGCATCACCATGCCCAGTTCAGGTCGCTGACGGGCGGGGTGGTCATCCCGCCTGGGAGCGCCTCCCTTCCGGATTTATCCGGGGTTTATATGTACGGTGATTACTCCACAGGGCGCATTTGGGGGGTGAAACACGATGGATCCAAAGTGCTGTGGAATCGTGAATTGGTGGATACTCCATTTCAGATCACCTCTTTTGGCTTCAACACCCAGGGTGACTTGATCCTGTGCGACCACAATGCCAAGGGTGGCCTGCACACCCTGGAAAAGCGTCCCCCGGAGTCTCCTGCAAAGCCTTTTCCAACCAACCTGAAAGACACAGGTTTGTTCACCAGCCTGGAGGGCCACCGTGTCGCGGCTGGAGTGGTACCCTACCGGGTGAACGCCCAATTTTGGTCGGACGGTTTGCTCAAGGAACGATATATCGCCTTGCCAGCCGGCAAGGATGGCGGTCCGACCAGTCCGGCCAACATGACAGGCAAAGGTGGCTGGAATTTTCCCGATGGCACCGTGATCCTCAAAAGTTTTGCCACGGTGCCCAATCCGGACCAACCTGAGCGGAAGCTATGGGTCGAATCCCGATTGATGGTGAAGCAACAAAACGAATGGGCCGGTTACAGCTACCGCTGGGATGATTCGGGCAAAGAAGCCACGCTGGTGGGATCAGACGGTGCCGACAGGGCAATTTCCCACACCGGGCCGGACGGAAAAACCCGCGTGCAAACATGGCATTATCCCAGCCGGGCGGAATGCATGGTGTGCCACACCCGAGCGGCTAATTTCACGCTGGGATTATGCACCGCCCAATTGAACAACGTGGTGGATTATCCGGGGGGCCGGGCCGGGCAGATCGAGGTGCTGGGAGCGTTGGGCATGGTGGCCCCTGAGAGCGATTACCGCCAAGTGGCTTTGGCAGAAACGCGTTCACGAGGAATAGCGCTGGGATTGAAAGACCAGCTCCTTGCGGAATGGGAAAAATCCATGGGACCCCAGTCGGGGCAACGGCCTCTGGCTGACAGCGGCCGCCTATTACCTCCCGCCAGCTACCCGGCGCTGGTGAACCCCAGGGACAAAACTGCCGATTTGAACCTGAGGGCCCGCAGTTGGCTGCACAGCAATTGCTCCGCCTGCCACCAGGAGGCGGGAGGCGGTAACGCGCGGATCAATCTGGAATTCTCGACCCCGCTGGACCAGATGAAGCTGTTGGACGAGAAACCGATCCACGCCACCTTCGACCTGCCGGATGCCCGGTTGGTTGCGCCGGGAAGTCCGGAACGGTCCGTCCTGCTCAAGCGTCTGTCCACCCGGGGCACCGGCCAAATGCCACCGTTGGCCAGCCACCTCCCTGATGAGGAGGGAGTGGCCTTGATCACTGAATGGATCCGTTCCCTGGGCAGGAAATGATCATCCTGGGTTTGTCCAGGTCGCATGTCGGATCACTTCCTCCAGGATGACAAGCCACAGGCCGATTCCCACGATGGCGTTCAGGGTGAAAAAGGCCGCGTTGACGCGTGAAAGGTCGTTTTCCCGCACCAATGCGTGCTCCAGGGCCAACAGAGTGGCCACACCACCCAATGACACCAAGTAGGGAAGTCCCAACTGGTCCCCGGCTGCCCAGTAAAGCGGAACCAGCCAGACGAGCATGATCGCGTGGCAAAGTCGGGCCAGGCGAAGGGCTCCTTTGACCCCCAGCCTAGCCGGAATACTGTGTAGGCCTGCTTTCCGGTCGAAATCCGCATCCTGTGTTGCGTACAGGATGTCGAATCCGGCCACCCAAAACATGACTGCCAGTCCCAAGAAACAGGGGACAGGCAGTTCGCCCAGCGTGGCCCACCCGCGAATGGCGATCCATGCGCCCAGCGGGGCCAACCCAAGGGCCAAACCCAGCCAGAAATGCGCCAGGAAGGTGAATCTCTTGGCATGGCTGTAGCCACACAGGAAAAAAAGCAAGGGGATGGAGAAAATCAGGGGAACCGGGTTTGATTCCAGTAGGAAAACAGCGGAACTTGCGACGAACAAAGCGCAGGAAAACCAGAAAAACAGGGTCACCGAGCGAACGGACAGCAGCCCGGCGGGGATATGCCTGCCCGCGGTCCGGGGATTTTGTCCATCGATCTCACGGTCCGCCAGTCGGTTGAAAGCCATCGCCGCGCTGCGGGCGGTGACCATGCAGGCAAGGATACCGCCCAGATTAACCCAGGAAAATCCATGCCTGCCCCAGGCGATGGTGGCGGCCGACAATGCGAAAGGAAGCGCGAAAAGCGTGTGGCTGAAGCGGATGAGGCCCAGATATTTGGAGGCCATTTTCACAAACGATTCGGACATTGATTTCCTTTCGCGCGATTAGCCTGATATTATTAAAGCCTTTTAGGTATCCTGTAAATACTATTTTGGAAGTGGGGTCAATTTTTTGCTCTCATCGGGAAGCTTTTTGCTTGACATCAAACCCCGGTATCCGTTGCACTAGATGATAGGTGGTCATGGAGCCTTTCTTCACGCCATGATCTGGACATTTTCAGGGGCCTGGAATCCTTGTCATGTTGACCTGCCGATGCGACCAGTGTGGCCGACAGATGGAACGGGATGAATCACGCTACGAAATGCGCGTGGAGGTTCGCCTGGCCAACCGGGATCGCGGATTGGCGGAAGATGATTTCACCCGGGACAATCTTGGTGCTGTGACCCGCCTGCTGCGGGGTCTGCCTCCGGATGAACCGGCCCCCGTGGAACCTCCCGGCCACCATGCCGTATTCGATCTGTGCCCTTCCTGCTGCCGACGCTGGCGGCGCAATCCATTGGGCAACCGCTCTGCGGTGGATCCCAGCCGGGGCTGAGCCCCACCGCATGTCAGCCCCAAGCCTGATTCCGGGCCGGGGCCCCCGTCGCCAGTTTTTGCAGATTTCCTAGAACAATCGGGAGAAGCCGGGGCCCCGTGGCCCCGGCGAGGGTGATGATCACCCACGATTTGCGGGCACCGCAACAGCCCGGCCCTGCGCAGGATCGTTCATGGCCTCCCCGCCGCCCGGTGCCCAGGAACCGAACTTGCCCAGTCTGACATCCGGGGCAACCTCTCCCGGCACCCTGCATTTGTTGCCACTGCAGGAAAGGCTGGTGCTTGTCACCGAAACCATGCGGGAACTCAGTCGTCAGACTGATCCCCAAAACATGGCCAAGGTGTACCTGAGGCACCTCAGGCAACTCCTTCCCAACGATGGTCTGGTGGCGGTGAGCCGACGAGATTTGCCCAGTCCGCATTACCGCGTGACCCGTTCCAGCCGGTGGAAGGAAGAGATAGACCCGTGGTTGCAGCGGGAAAAGCTACCTGTGGTGACCGGGGGTATCCTGGGGGAATTGCTTTACGGCAACGAGCCGCGCATTCTGGAGAATTTGCGGGTGGATCCGGGTGATCCAGCCCATGAGCATCTGCAGGGCTTTCGGTCCCTGGCGGCGATTCCGATGTACGACCAGGGGCGCGCCTTGGTTCTGGTTGCCCTGCTCAGCAAGTCTGCCAACGGGTTCGACCCGGAAAAGCTGCCCGACCTGGTGCTGACCGGGAACCTGTATGGCCGGGCCAGCCACAATTTGATCCTTGCCCGTCAGCTGGAACAGTCTGTTCAGGAGTTGGATTTCGAGTTGCGGCGCATGGAAAAGGTGCAGGCCTCCATGCTGCCGGCGCGGGTGCCGGTTGTTCCCTCGCTGGTGCTGGAAAGGCACCATCAAACAGCCCGCCGAGCCGGTGGGGATTACCACGATTTCTTCAGCCACCCCGACGGCACCCTGGGTATTTTGGTGGCGGATGTTTCGGGAAGCGGCGCTTCGGCCACATCGTTGATGGCAATTGTTCATACTCTGGCGCATGTGTGTCCGCAGGAAGAACGCTCGCCGGGGGCGTTCCTCTCCTACCTCAACAGGCACCTGACAGACCGATGCAACTCGGCGCTGGACACCTTTGTCACCGCCTTTTACGGGGTGTACCAGCCGGTGACCCGCACACTGCGTTTCGCCATGGCGGGCCATCCCCCGCCCCGCCTGCTCCTTCAGGGGCCGGAAGGCTGGAGGAGGCGCGTGCTGGACATGGCTGATGGTTTACCCCTCGGTCTGGACCGCCAAGAACGATACAACGAGTCCCAGGTTGTCCTTGGACAGGGTGACCTGCTGGTGCTTTACACCGACGGGGTCACCGACCTGGAATCAACGGAAGGCAAGCCGTTTGGACTTTCTGGCCTGGATCACGCCCTGGCCCTGACCGATCCCTCCGGTGAAAAGACCATGGACAAGGTGGTGCGCGCCCTGAGGCATCATTCCGGTGGCAGGGGCCTTCGGGATGACCTGACACTGGTTTTCGCCCGCATCAAATGACCGGTTTGCACGCAGTGCGATTCGCGCCGGAGTTTCCCCTGCCGCATCGAGCGTTCACCCCCGGTGAACCGCCTCCGCA
>CAWUOE010000188.1:0-6651 GCA_963923355.1 uncultured Gemmataceae bacterium
AAGTCGGTTTTGTTCACCCACCGGTGGCACGCGCATGAACGCACCCGCTGAAAAAAACACCCACGACCGCCCCGGTCGGATTCGGGTGGTCCTGCCTTACCTGTTCTGGTTGCTGGCCCTGGGGGGTGGCGGCCTGGTGGCCTTCAGCTCCCGGGATCGCTGGCTGGAGGCACTCACCGGCACCGTGGAGTCCGGTGAGGAGGCCGCTGAGGGGGAAAAGCGCCCGGCCGCCGCCTGGGTTGAGCCGGTGACCCTGTCCCCCCAGGCGCAGAAGAATCTGGGGATGAACTCCGCCCCGCTCAGGCCCGAAACCTTCTGGAAGACCGTGTCGATCCCGGGCATGGTGATCGACCGGCAGGGATTCAGCGACCGGGGAGTGGTGGCTCCCGCCACCGGTGTGGTCTCCCGGATCTTCCGGGTTCCCGGGGAAACGATCCGCGTGGGCGAACCGCTGTTCACCATCCGGCTGCTGAGCGAAAGCCTGCACCTCACCCAGAGCGACCTGTTCAAGGCCACGCAGGACATCCGGCTGGCGACGGCCCAGAAGGAGAGGCTGGCGGGCCTGGGGGACGCGGTCTCGGGGGCGCGGATCATCGAGGTGGACAACCAGATCACGCGGCTGCAGGTGGCCTCCAAGGCCTACCGCCAGGACCTGCTGAACCGCGGGCTGGCCGCCCCCCAGGTGGACGGGGTGGCCGAGGGGAAATTCGTCAGCGAGATCACCATTGCGGCACCGGCCCCGCCGGTGCCTGCCAAGTCGCCCGGCCTGGCGGGTGATCCGGGCGGAGCGGGCCAGGGGCTGCTGGAGATCCAGGACCTGAAGACCGAGGTGGGGCACCAAGTCCAGGCGGGGCAGACCCTGTGCCTGATCGCCAACCACCAGTTGCTGGCCATCCAGGGACGGGCGTTCCGCGACGAGTTGCCCCTGCTGGAGGCATCGCTGCGCGGCGGTGTGCCGATCCAGGCCGACTTCGGTGAGACGGATGCCGGTGGCTGGCCACCCATGGGGCGTGCCATGACCATCCATTCGGTGTCCAATTCGATGGACCCCGAAAGCCGGACGTTCACCTTCACCGTCCAGTTCGAGAACCAGTTCAAGCTGATCGAGCGGGACGGCCGATCCCAGGTCTTCTGGCGCTTCCGTCCGGGGCAAAGGGTGCGGCTGAACCTGCCCTCCCAGCGATTGGACAACGTCTTCGTGCTGCCCCAAGGGGGCGTCGCGCGGGAGGGGGCGGATGCCTATCTGTTCCGGCAGAACGGGGATCTGTTCGACCGCAAGCCGGTGGCGGTCCTCCACCAGGATCGCGACCGGGTGGTGATCGCCAACGACGGCTCGGTTCCGCCGGGGATCTTCGTGGCGCAGTCCGGGGCCGCCGTGTTGAACCGGATGGTGAAGTCCCAGGCGGGCGGGGCCCCCAAAGGTTTCCACATCCATGCCGACGGCAGCGTGCATGTGGGCGGGCATTGAGGCGGAGGGGCTGATGCTGAATCAAGTCATCCGCTTCTCCCTGCGCAACCGGGGGTTGGTGGTCTTCGGCGCGCTGCTGGCGCTGGTGGCGGGCGGCTACCTGGGCGCGGCGATGCCCATCGATGTGTTCCCGGACCTGGACCGGCCGCGTGTGGTGCTGCTGACCGAGTGCCCGGGGCTGTCCCCCGAGGAGGTGGAGTACCTGGTGGCCCAGCCACTGGAGACGGCCATCCTGGGCGCGCCGGGGGTCCAGGCGGTCCGCAGCCAGGCCAGCCAGGGGCTGGCGGTGGTCTATGTGGAGTTTGACTGGCGGACCGAGGTGCGGGCGGCGCGGCAGAATGTGAGCGAGCGGCTGGCGGCGGTGGCGGGCGCGTTGCCGCCGGGGATCCGCCCCCTGATGACTCCCCCCAGCTCCATCATGGGGCAGATCCTCCATGTGGGACTCAGCCGCCAGGGCTTGGAGGCGGGCACGGAGGCCAACCGGATCACGCTGCGGACCCTGGCGGACTGGGTGATCCGGCCGCGGCTGCTGAAGGAGCTGGGAGTGGCCGAGGTGATCGTCCTGGGCGGCGACCGCAAGCAGTACCAGGTATTGGCCGACCCGGAGAAGCTCCTGGATTACGGGGTCACGCTGGAGGAACTGGACAAGGCCCTGGCGGAGAACAACGCGAATGCCTCCGGGGGCTTCCTAGAGGAGGGCTTGGCGGAAAGCCCGGTCCGCGTGATCGGCCGGCTGGGGCCGGAACCGGCGAAGGTGATCGAGGATCTCCGCAAGATCCCGGTCAAATCCGGCGGACAGCGGGTGATCCTTCTGGATCAGGTGGCTTCGGTGCGCGAGGGGCCCGCGCCCAAGCGCGGGGACGCCGGTGTGGACGGGGCCGACGGCGTGGTCATCACCATCGTCAAGCAACCCCATGCCGACACGCGGGCCGTGACCAACCGGGTGAAGGCGGCCCTCCGCGAGGCGTCGGCCTCCCTTCCTCCCGGGATCAGGCTGAACACCGACCTGTTCCAACTGAAGGACTTCATCGACCGGGGCATCTACTACGTGGGGGAGGCCCTGGTCATCGGGGGCGCGCTAGTCGTGGTGATCCTGTTTTTGTTCCTGCTCAACCTGCGCACCACCTTCATCACCCTGACGGCCATCCCGCTGTCGCTGGCCGTGACCGTGCTGGTGTTCCACGGGGTGGGGTTCCTGACCGGCACCGGCCTCAGCATCAACGTGATGACGCTCGGCGGCATCGCGGTGGCGATGGGCGAGCTGGTGGATGACGCCATCGTCGATGTGGAGAACATCTTCCGCCGCCTGCGCGAGAACAACCTGCAGGCCCAACCCGCCCCGGCGCTGCGCGTGGTCCACGAGGCCAGCCGCGAGGTGCGGGGCGCCATCGTCTTCGGCACCGCGGTGGTGGTGCTGGCCTTCCTGCCCCTGTTCGCGCTCTCCGGCGTGGAGGGCAGGCTGTTCGTCCCGCTCGGGCTGGCCTACATCGTTTCCATCCTGGCCTCCCTGATGGTGTCGCTGACGGTCACACCGGTCCTGTCGTGGTACCTGCTGCCCGCCAGCCGGGCCGCGCACGGCACTGGTGATGGCGTGTTTCTGCGCTTTCTCAAGTGGATGTTTACCCCGTGGATCCGCCTGAGCATGGCTGCGCCGGGCCTGCTGTTGCTGGCGAGTTGGGGGCTGGTCGCCTTTTGCGGCTGGCGGCTCACGCGCCTTGGCACGGATTTTCTGCCCAAGTTCGATGAGGGCAGCATCCAGATCAATGTGACGCTGCCGCCCGGCTCGTCCCTGTCGGCTTCCAACCAAGTCGCGCGGCAGATCGACGGGATCCTGGAAGGCCTTCGGTCGGGGGACAATGAGACAGATAAGCCCATCCGGCACTTTGTGCGGCGCACCGGCCGTGCCGAGATGGACGAGCATGCCGAGCCGGTCAGCCGGTCGGAATACATCCTTTCGATGAATCCACGCTCGGGGCTGGGCCGCGAGGAAACGCTGGCTTCGCTACTGGACTCGCTGCGGCGGGATGTGCCGGGGGTGGATTTCGAGGCGGAACAGCCGATGGCGCACCTGATCTCGCATATGCTTTCAGGCGTGCAGGCGGAGATCGCCATCAAGATCTTTGGCGACAACCTGGACACCTTGGGGAGCCTTGCCCGGCAGGTGAAGGCCGCGATCGGGGACATCCCCGGACTGACCCCGCCGGTGATCGAACCGCAGGAAACCGTGGATGAGCTGCAGGTCATCCCGCGGCCCGATGATCTCGCCTTTTATGGCATCAGCCGGGACCAGGTGGCCCGGGTGGTGGAAACGGCGATGAAGGGGGAGGTGATCTCCCGGGTCTTCGAGGGGCCCAGACGCTTCGACCTGGTCCTCAAGCTGAAAAACGTCGGCCTGACCAACGCCCGCCAACTGGGGGAACTGCGGATCAGCCTGCCCGGTGGCAAGGGGCAGGTCCGCCTGAGTGATTTGGCCGACATCCCGGAGGGGGCCGGCGGCCCCAACCAGGTCAACCACGAGAACGCCCGCAGGCGCGCCGTGATCCGCTGCAATGTGTCCGGCAGGGACCTGGGGGGCGTGGTGGCCGACATCGAGCGGCGTGTCCACGACGGTGTGCCCATGCCGGAAGGTTATTTCGTCGAGTTTGGCGGGCAATTCGAGGCCCAGCGGTCGGCCACCCTCCTTATCGCTTTCCTGGCGACCCTGTCGGTGGGCTGCATCTTCCTGGTCTTGTACCTGCTCTATCCCTCTGTCCCGGTCAGTCTGCAGATCCTCAACGCGGTGCCCACCGCCTTCATCGGCGGCGTTTTGGCGCTGGCGCTGACCGGACAGACCCTGTCGGTGGCCAGCCTGGTCGGCTTCGTGTCGCTGGGCGGCATCGCCGTGCGCAACGGCATCCTGCTGGTCACCCATTACTTCCACCTGATGCGGGAGCAGGGGCTGCCCTTCAGCCGGGAGACGATCCTGCGGGGGAGCCTCGAGCGTTTGGCCCCGGTGTTGATGACCGCGCTGACGGCGGGGATCGGCCTGGTTCCCCTGGTGGCCGGGGGCAACAAGCCGGGCCTGGAAATCCTCTATCCCGTGTCCACCGTGATCCTGGGCGGGTTGATCACCTCGACGCTGTGCGAGTTCCTGGTGCATCCGGGGATCTTCTGGCGCTTCAGCGGCAAGGACGCGGGGAGGCTGGCGCGGTTGGCCTCGAGGCGCGAGGAACTGGCGTGACGGAGCCCGCTGGTGTTTGGTTTGTTCCTGTTTGTTTTCAAAAAGGAAGGGAAGGATTCAGATGGTTGCATGGAGATTCGCGGCCGTGGGTTTGCTGTGCGTGGGCGCCTGGTTGACAGGGTGCGGCGATCAGCCCAAAACCAAGAGCAAGGCCAAGACCGTCGCCAAGGGGGGTGACTCGCACGATCATGACCACGGCCATGCACCCCACGGGGGAACCATCCTGGAATTCGGCAAGTATCATGGCGAGTTTTGCGTGGACCACGGCAGGAAGCAGGTGACGCTGTACATCCTCGATGAGGCGATGAAGAAGGCGGTACCGCTGGCTGTGGACAAGCTGAACCTCAGCATCAAGACCCCCCAGTTCCAGGCGGACCTGCTTGCCTCTCCCCAGGAAGGTGACCCCAAGGGCTCGGCCTCGCGGTTTGTCGCGACCGATGACCGCTTTGGCAAGGAGCAGGAGTTCGAAGGGACCGTCAACGGCGTGATCGACGGCAAGCCCTATCTTGGGGATTTCAAGGAGGAGGCCCATCCGGGCCATGACCACGGCCACGGGGAAACCAAAGGCGGCAAATAACCGGTTTGGTTCAAATAGGAAAGTAGTGGGGTGATTTTTCGGGCATGTGCCCTTATTCTGGGCAGAGATACCTGGAACCGTGGGAACCCCCGATGATCGCCCCCCTGCAGAAATGGACCCTGGCCCTGGCAACCGTGGGCGCCCTGGTGGGCGTCCTGGCGTTCGCCCAGTCCGGCAATCGCAATGAGGCTTCCGGGCCGACGCTCAAGGCCGGGGCGGCCGCGCGGGTGATCACGCCGGACCCGCTGCTGCCGGTCTCGGGCGGCATGGGGGCGCCCAGCCCTGTGAAGGAGAAGCGCGGCGAGTTGGCCGTGCGGGCCTTGGTGTTCCAGAAGGGTCAGACCTCCCTGGCCCTGGTGGGGGTGGACCTGCTGGGCTTCCCCTCGGCGCTGGGGGACCGCGTGCGGGCGAAGGTGCCGCGCATCCCGGCGGACAACATCCTGATCGGGGCGTCGCACACCCACAGCGCGCCGGACGCCTACGCGTTTCCGGATGGCAAGGGGGGGCACACGGCGAATCTGCCCTACCTGGACCTGGTGGTGGACAGGGCGGCCGAGGCGATCAACGCGGCGCTGGATGCCCTGGAACCCGCCTGGCTGAAAACCGCCAGCGGCGAGGCGCAGGGGCGCATCGCCTACAACTACTACGCGCCCGACCTGTATGACCGGCGTATGGGGGTGATCCAGGCGGTGCGCCCGGCGGATGGCAAGCCGATCGGCACGCTGGTGAACTACGCGATCCACCCCGAGGTGCTGGGCAGCGGCGTGGGGATCTGCAGCCCCGATGCCATCGGCCCGATGTGCGAACGGATTGAAAAGGAGACGGGGGGTGTCGCTGTTTTCATGAACGGGGCCCAGGGCGGCATGGTCACCGCCGACAACCGCAACCTGGGCGACCCGAAGGATCCCCAGCGGGGCTATTGGAACGACCTGAGGACCTGGGACGAGTGCCTGCGGATCGGCAACCTGATGGCCGCCGAGGCGCTGCGGCTGATCGACCCGGTCCAGCCGCGGAAGGACCCGGCGGTGCACGTGGCGGCCCAGAGGGTCCGCTTCCCGGTGCAATCGCCGGAGCTGTGGGCGGTGGTGACCCAGTCGCCGCTGAAGTACCGACGCAACGAGGACCGGTCGATCAATGCCGTGGTCAACCTGGTCAACCTGGGTGACACCCAGATTGTCACCGCGCCGGGGGAGGCCCTGCCCAACATCGGTTTCTACCTGAAGCGGAAGATGCGCGGCAAACACAACCTGGTGTTCGGCCTGACCAACGAGGCGTTTGGTTACATCCTCACCAAGGTGGATTACAACAGTTTCCCGCGGTACGACTATGTGTCGCGCGTCTCGCTGGGGGAGATGACCGGCGAGATCCTCATCGAGAAGGCGCTGG
>CAWUOE010000189.1:0-6605 GCA_963923355.1 uncultured Gemmataceae bacterium
ACACAAGGAGTATCGTCGGCAGCGTCAGATGTGTATAAGAGACAGGTCCAGTCGCGCAAAAAGCGGTTGGACTCCTGGTCGACAATCTGTTCGGCAGCGGGAACATGGCTTCTGCGCTCCTCCAGGGTGGCATTGCGCACGCTGTTCAGGTCATCAATGTTGAACAGGCAGACGGAATCGCCATCGTGAATGCGCGGGTCGAAGTCCCTGGGAACCGCGATATCGAGGACCACGCAGCGTCCCTTTTTCCGTTGGCGGGAAATCTGTCGCCAACGGTCCAGGGTGACAATCGGTTCAGGGGAGCCGGTGGTGCTGAGGACGATATCGGCCCGGGCCAGCACCGAATCCAGTTCCGTCCACGGAACGGCGCTGCCGCCGTAAACACTCGCCAAGTTTTCCGCACGATCGAGACTCCGATTGGTCACGATCACACGTTTGGGTTTCAGTGCAGTCAGTTGTTTGAGGGTGAGTTCGGCCATCTTGCCGGCACCCAAGACTGCGACAGTTTTGTCGCCAAACTGGTCGAAGACCTCGCGGACATAATCCACCGCCACGCTGGAAACGGAGACATGGCCGTGTGCCAGGCCTGTTTCGGTACGCACGCGGCGCGCGACCTGACGGGCCCACTGGAACAAACCGTTCAATGCGGGACCTGATGCACCCGACTGGCGGGCGACCTCGTAGGCCTGCTTGACCTGCCCTGCAATCTGCCCCTCGCCCAAGACCAGGCTGTCCAGGCTGGACACCACACGAAATAGGTGCCGTACGGCATTCTCGCCATCAATCGATCGCAAAAAATCATCCAGAGAACCGGCTTCCAACTCCAAAAAACGACATAGGAATTCAGCAATTTCCGGGGTGCCTGGAAGGGGTGTGGCATCCAGACGGGCAAAATACATTTCCACCCGGTTGCATGTGCCAAGAATGACCGATTCGCAATTGAATGCGCGCTGTATGGCCTCAAGGGCCTGAATGAGGGCATCCCCACCGAATGCCAATTTCTCCCGCACCTGCACCGGAGTGGTGCGGAAATTCACACCCATCATCACCAGATTCATGGCCGCACCCCATCAGGAGTGTGCCACTTGGCTGGAAGGGAGTGTGGCAGGGCCGCGCAAACCACCAGGAGAATAAACGCGACAATAACCAGAAAAGCCAGCAACCTTCCCCGCACCTTGAACCCGTAGCGGAGGCAAACCAGTACCGAAAAATCCAACCACAAAACCAAGGTTCCCAACACCCGGGGATCCGCCCATCCACCCAAGTGGGCCACATCCCCCCAAAGCATGCCCGCACCGATGAGGACACCGATGGTCAGCAATGGGAAAGTAATCGCGACCGATTGCCGCACCTTGCTTTCGAGTTGTTCGAGGCTGGGTAACTGGACTCCCGTGCCGGGGCGATGCTTGTTCCGCAACTGCCTTGCCCGGACCAGGTACATGCCGGCCGCGACAGCCCCAAAACCCAAAAAGAGGCTGGCTAGAACCAGGGATACCGCGTGAATCACACTCCAAGCCCGGGCATCCCGCATCAGGATTGCCCCTTCTTCCCCAGCGTTACCCCTAACCCATGCCAAGGCCACCAACATCAAAACAACCGGCAAGGCAAACAGATTGATGGAACGGAACCTGCTGGAAAAATCCAATTGCAACGTGACGAGTGCAACCAGCCAGGAGAAAAACAGGAGGAACCCGAACGGTGAAAAAAGGGCGGGTTGGTGGTACGCCAAATAGAGGGATTGGGCCAATGCACCGGCCGCATGGAAGAAAACGGCTGCGGTTCGCAACCAGTTAGAACGGTTGAACTGGGCCGCCAAATAAAGGGCCAGCGCGGTCAGATAACTGGCGCCAAAACAAACAAAGGTGATTCGATCCAAGGAAGGCCCGTCCAACACACCCATTGGAAAACAACAGGGCCGGTGCCCTTTACGAAAACCAAACCATCTATCTTATGTTAGCCAATGAGGCGAAGGACACCAAGCAAGGGGCCGGCGTATCAAGGAGCAGGGTATTCGGCATCCAATGCTTCGCCGATGGTGGGAAAATGGAAATCAAAACCAGCTTCCACGGCTTTTTTGGGAATGACCCGCTGGCTGGCGCACAAGAATCGGGCAAACTCACCAACCATCAACCTGAGGACCATGTAAGGGACGGGAAACCACGCAGGGCGCCTTAACCTGGAGGCGATTTGGCGCACCAATTCTCCGTTTGGAACAGGATCAGGCGAGGTAGCGTTGATGGGTCCGGAAATCTTCGGTTTTTCCAAAGCCCAGATAAAAAGCCGCACCAAATCTTCCAAGTGTATCCAGCTCATGAAAAAACGGCCGCCAGCCATTGGACCACCGACGCCCCAGCGAATCGGCTTGTCCATCTTGGCCAGTGCGCCCTGCCCCGCCTTGAGAACCACCCCGATCCGGACGAGCACCCGTCGCAATTTACCCTCGAGGGGGGCACTGGCCAGTTCCCAACGTTCACAAAGGGATCCGAAGAAATCGCGGGAAGGCGGGGAGGACTCATCCACCGGATCATTTCCGGTATCGCCATACCAGCCAATCGCGGATGCACCCAGGAAAACCTGGGGTGGATCGGAGCATGCGAGGATGGCTTGTGTGAGATTGCGAGTGGAAATGATCCGGCTATCTTCCATTTCGCTTTTGAACGCTGTGGTCCATCTTTTATCGGCAACATTGCGGCCGGCCAAGTGAATGACCGCGTCGTGCCCGGAAAGTAAATGGGTCCATTCACCCATCACCATGGGATCGCCGGCCACCACTTGGCAACCGGCTGGAAGGACCTTGGCTGCTTGACGAGGGTTTCGGGAAAGCACAGTCACGCTGTGACCGGCTTTCAGCAAGGCAGGAACCAGAGCACGGCCCACCATGCCCGTGCCACCAGTCACCCAAACCTTGCTCATTTGTTTTGACGCCTGGCATAAAAACCGGTTTCCCTGTCACCCACCCTGGATGTCCCAGCAATAGCGTCGGCATTGCCGGTGAATAGGAAACCGCGATACACCTGCTCGGTCCGGGGAAAGCGTATCCCGAACTCAATCTGGTGGGGCTGCGGACCCAATCTGCCCTGAACCTCGTAACTGGCACCGTCCTTGTCGGAAAAGTACTTGCCTGACACCTCGCCACCGTCGCGCACCTCGAGTGTCAGTGCTCCGGAACGCCTGCCATCGTCCTCCAACTGGTAAGTCCCCCGGAAGTAGTCCTGCTGGAACTTGTCTGAAATGACCGGTCGGCCAGGATCAGCAGATTTTGGAATTGGCACCGAACTGATGGCTAACCACAGTTTGGCCCCATCGCGCACCCGCAGTGTCACCTTGCCTTTTTCCGAAACACAACGCAAATCACCACCCAATCGCTCAGGCACCACCTGACCCAAGTCGAGGTCAAATTCAGTGCCAGGGAATATGGCCCGGCTTTCCCCCCGGGCGACAAAAGCCCTGGTTTCCCCGTCCTTGAAGGTCATGAATTGTTCGACCAAAATCATGGGTTCGGTGGCGCCACCGGCGACCTTCAACCTCCCCGGGTTCAAAAGGAGCTTGGCGAACCTCCCCTGCCGGGTTTTGACAATGGCAAACGCAGCACCGCCTGGTGGAAGGCAGCGATCAAATTCAGCCAACTCCCCCTCAGAAACGGCTTCGGATTGGCGGAAAGCAGGAGTCTGAGTGAGGGCCGCCGTTTCCTGACGGTGGAGCAGATCGAACGGGGCCGGCGGAGCGGCAAGGATCTGCAAGGTCAACAGCCAGACCATCACCAGAAGAGCCCCAGTTCGAAGAGATTATTAATCGTACGCCAAGACCACTGGGCGCATGTTTCAGGACGCAGATAAATTTTCACCTGGGCCATGTTGCCAGGGAGAATAGCCCGATCCGGATCAACGATATCCAAATAAACCAGGAATTGCTGGGCCTGCGGCTTCATGGGCTCGCCCGGGTTGGTTGCCTGAACCGCGACAGGACCACCGGCCCGGCTGGTGAGGGCCAAGGGAATATCGCGCGCCTCGGAAGGAAGGAGCCGGGCATTGGTGCCGCTCCAAACGGCCCCTTCCCTTCCCTGAACCCGGATGATGATGTTGCTGGACAGGATCTTCGATGGATCCCCCTCGCAATCGCGGACCAACTGGTTGTATTCACTGGTGGTCAGGGGAAGGATGACGGAAAGCCTGTCCTTGGGGTAAACGGTGAGCAACGGGGAACGGTTGTCGGGTTCAACCAGCTTGCCCACATCCTCCTTGCGGGGAGCCTGGCCGATAATGCCTTCGATGGGTGAACTGAAGCGCAGGTAATCCCGCTTCTGGGCCTCGATGTCCTCGACCACTTGCCGGGCCTTGTCCAACGATTTGGAAACCTGGAGGATGGCATCACTGACCCTGCGGCGCTCGTTTTCCTGTTTCACCTGATTGAGCTGGTCCAGCAAGGCGCGCAGGCTAGTCTGGCTGGAATCGAGTTCCGCGCGGGCAGCACCCAGCTTGGTCTCGTAATCCGAATTGACCAGGAGAGCCAAGGACTCATCCTGGACAACCGATTGCCCGGTATGAACGTGGAGAACCTCCAATTTGCCAGGCTGCGTCGCATAGAGTTTGTGCGTGCCTTCCGGTTGGGGAACGACCAGGGCAACCCCCCGCAGCCGATTCACCGGAAGGGGAACCAGGAAAAACACTGCTACCAGCGTGAGGGCCACGCAGGTGGTGACCGCCACGCGCCAACTCTTCATGTCCGGAATCCTCCCTCGGCGGTACAGGCTTCGCCCCAGATTGAAAACGGGCCACCCCACCATGGAAACGGCACTGGCCAAAGTGAGGGCCTGGCTGATGACCTCGAGCTTGTAAGGCTTGAGAAAGTTGTAAAGGAAAAACAAAATCGAGAATGTCACGATCCAGCGATAGACATAGCTGATAACCGCATAACTGACGAACAAGACCTTTCTGCCCGTTTCCATGTAGGGTTCAGGCGGCACCTCGATACCCAAGGCCTGCTCGTTGAAGAGGTTGGTCAGGTACTTGTTGGCGCGGTCACGCAGGTTTGGAATTTCCAGCCAGTCAGCCACCACGTAGTAGCCGTCGTAGCGCATGAACGGATTTCCGTTGAACACCACGGTGCTGACTGAACACACAACCATGAGGCTAAGGGAGAGGTTGTGGACAAATGGGTTAGCCGGGGTGTTCCACCAAACAAACGTAGCGATGGCGGCAATCACCAACTCCACATAAATGCCGGCAGCGCTGATGATGATGCGGTGCCACTTGTTTGGCAGTGTCCAGGCATCCGAGACGTTGGCGTAAAGGGCAGGAGAAAAACAGAGCAGGAGGAAGCCCATTTCATGGACTTCTCCCCCGTAATTGCGGCAACTCAAGCCGTGCCCGAATTCGTGAATGACCTTGACCACCCCCAAGGCCAACCACAGATACATGACGGTCTTGAAACTGAAAAACTCGTAGTAGCTGGGCAGCTTTGCCAAGAAAGTATCGAAATTGAACAGGACCAGACCCAACGCGGAAAGCATCAGGACGAGGCTGCCAATAAAAAAGGTGGTCGTGAAAATGAAAGAAAGATAGGGCACCATCTTCTTCAACATCCGGTCCGGGTCGAACACCGGGATCTTGATGTAGAGGAGGTTGGTGAAACGCTGGAGCAACTCCATGCGTTGGCGTTTAGCCTTACGCTCGTATAGCTGGCGACCGGCCGCTGGTGATTCGTTTTGCGCCAACCCGGCGCGGATCAACTGTTGGGCAAATGCCTCGAGATCCTCCAGACGGAGGCGATCAGGGCGGTAATGACGCTCGTAGGCCTTCTGGGCATCGGACAAGGACTGTTTGCCATCCATGAAGCCCAGCAGGAAGTGCTCGTGCTCCTTGAGGCGGTAATACCTGAGACTGACCGGATCCTTGATAATGTAGTGCGTCCGCCCCTCGTACCGGTGGCGCTTGATCTCAAGGTCCGCCCGAAGGCGGACCCTGACCATCTTGCGACGCTCCAGCTCGGTTTGGGCGGGTGCCAAGGACAAGGTTTAATTCCCCCGGGACGAAAAATTCAACGCCTGGTACTGCCCGGTCAGTTTGGCTGGACAATCCGTCCAGCCAGCGGCTGAACTTTGGGCCGAACGATGGTGGCGGTGCCACCAGGCAGCAAGTAGCCGGGGTTGTTGCCATCCAACCGGGCCCGGAACAAGCGCTGGGGGTTTTGGGAATCGATGAATTGGCTCACCAGTTCCACCTTGCCTGTGAGGACCGTGTTCACTTCCTTTTGATCCGGCAGTTCCCACAGCAGGACCTGGTGATCCCCCGTGCCCGTCACCGCGAAGCGGCGTTGCGGGTCAAAGGCCGCACAAGTGCCTTCACCACCGCCGCCCCAGACAAACTGGCGCAACTCGGCGGCGCGGCCACCCTTGGAGGGCGTCCGCCACAGTTGGAGGCGATTTTCCTCCGAGCAGTTGGTGAGAACCATTTCCGCATCGGGACTGAAAATAGCCATCGAATTGAAATTGAGTGCCCCCGAGACATTCGCGATCACCCCTTTGGGTTGCCTGTCGGTGAGGGAGACCAACTTGATCACATTGCCCTGATCGACCAAAACCGTGGTGCCATCCGGACTGATGCCGG
>CAWUOE010000190.1:0-6517 GCA_963923355.1 uncultured Gemmataceae bacterium
ACCGCCCACCTCATCGATCTGGGATTGGCTTACATACCCGGTGAAACCGGTGAGGAGGTCGAGGTCATCGGCGGTCAGGGATATATCGTCGGCAGCATGGATTTCATCGCACCAGAACAAACCCTGAACCCCGCGCTGGTGGATGCCCGGGCCGACTTGTACGGTCTTGGCTGCTCCCTCTACTTTGCCGCAACCGGCAAGGTTCCCTTTGAGGGCGGAACCAACAAGGAACGCATGCGTCGGCACCGTGAGGAATCTGCCACTCCATTGGGTGAATTGGTGCCGGGGGCCCCTTCCCGTTTCTGCGCCCTGGTCCACCTGCTGATGGAAAAGGATCCGGCGGAGCGATTCGGGTCCGCAGGTACGGTGGCTGCCGACCTGCAATTGCTGGTCCCTGAAAACCAGGCCCTGTTCAGTGGCGAAATGGACGGGGAATCTGTGGCTGCCACCCTCGAAAACCTTCGGGTTTACAACCCCCGGGAACGAACGGAACTGGAATCGCAAATCCTTCGGGATACCGGCACCGAATTCACCACCCAGGAAAGCATGGAGGGTGTTCCCGAACTTCCCCTCAATTGGGCAGAGGTGGACACAGCGGAAAAGAGGGTCAAAAACCCGGGATCAGCCAGTCAGTCTGACCCATCCTCTGAAATCCCCCTGATAGTCGGGCGCCCGTCCCAAAACGTGGGCGGGGCCTTCCCCGCTCCGGGTGAATCACCCGGAATTTCCCCCGAAGGACAGGTTGAACCAGTTTGGTTGGCCAGGGTCATCGCTTTATGGGGCCCTTTGCCGGTTTGGCAAAAATCACTGTTTGTAAGCTTGGCGGTGATCTGGACAATCTGTTTGGTGCTTGCGGCCATCCTGATGGCAACAGGTCCGGGTAAGGGCTGATTTTCTTCGGGAGGGCATTGCCCTGTGCTTTCGAGCAAGATAAATTAGATAAACAGGCGCTGGATGTGTGCGCCGGGTTTTGGTGAGTATCTTATCCAGAGTGGCTGAGGGATTAGGCCCTTTGAAGCCACAGCAACCGGTTCAGGGTGCCCGCCCGGGCAACATGAATGCTGGTGCTAAGTCCTTCCCGGGGCCATGGCTCTGGGAGAGATAAGATCGCGGTGACGCGTATCGGACAGCCCTCACGATTGTTGTCGTCAGCGGGTTGCCCAACTGGAAAGCAAGATACTCCTCTGAAGAAGAGTCTTTCCCAACGGGAAAGCGCCAGGGGGAGCTTCACATGGTGTCGGTCAATCCCGCCAGTCTGCCACAATCGCCATTGGTCGCCGGCATGAAGTGCCGGGTTTGTGGCAAGCAATGGCCGGTCAGCACCACCAATTTTTGCGAGGATGATTTCGGTCCGCTGGAAGTTGATTACCACTACGACCGCATCAAGCCTCTTGTCAGCCGGCAGTTGTTCGAATCCCGCCCCAACAACATGTGGCGCTGGAAGGAATTCCTTCCGCTGAATGGCGAACCCACGGTCGGCCTGCATGTCGGTGGCACTCCCTTGGTCAGGGCTGACCGCCTGGGCAAGGCAATCGGGATTGAGAATCTGTGGGTGAAGAACGACGCGGTGAATTTCCCCACCCTGTCGTTCAAGGATCGCGTGGTGGCGGTTGCCCTTTCCAAGGCCCGCGAGTTCGGCCTCGAGACCGTGGGGTGTGCCTCGACCGGCAACCTGGCCAACAGTGTTGCCGCCAACGCCGCGGCGGCGGGGCTCAAAAGCTACATCCTCGTCCCCAGCGACCTCGAGCGTGCGAAGATTTTGGGCACCAGCGTTTACGGGGCAAATGTCATCGCCGTGCGCGGGACCTACGACGAGGTGAACCGCCTTTGCACCCAGATCGCCTTCCATCACGGTTGGGGCTTTGTGAACATCAATCTCCGGCCCTTTTATGCCGAAGGCTCAAAGACGATGGGTTACGAAATCGCCCAGCAACTGGGGTGGCGCACACCCCGCAATGTGGTGAGCCCGATGGCGGGTGGAGCGCTCATCGGCAAGATCAGCAAAGGTTTCAATGAACTGGCCGCTGCCGGCCTGATCGACACGCCGAAGACTTCGTTCTTCGGGGCACAGGCCAGTGGTTGCAACCCGATTTCCGGCTCGGTGAAGGAAAACCGGGAACGCCACAAACCGGTCCGCAAGCCCGATACCATTTGCAAATCATTGGCCATCGGTGACCCAGCGGACGGATTCTTCGCCGCCAAGCTGATCCGGGAATCGGGTGGTTGGGCGGAGGATGTCTCCGACCAGGAGATCCGGGAATGCATGGCCCTTCTGGCCGGCACCGAGGGTATCTTTGCCGAAACGGCTGGCGGGGTGACCGTAGCCGTGGCCCGCAAGCTGGTCCGCCAGGGCAAGATTCGCCCCGGCGAGGAAACCGTTTTGTGCATCACTGGCAACGGACTGAAGACCCAGGACGCTGTGGCGGAAATCCTGCCCCCGCCCGCCGTGATTGACCCGCAGCTACCCGAGTTCCAGGCCTTGCTGGTGGATGGAGCTCCCCCGGTGCGCAAGGCCGAGCCCGTCCTGGCCTGATCTGAACCATTCAATCCTCCCGTTTCCAAGGACCAAACGTCATGGCGATCACCGTGAACATCCCACCTCCCCTCCGCCCCTATGCCGAGGGAACTGACAAAATCTCCCTCGCCCCCACGGATGCCACCACCGTCGCCCAGGCCCTGAAAGTGCTAGTGACCAGGCACCCCGGGCTGAACGACCGCATGTACACCAACGGCCAATTGAGACCCTTTGTGAATGTTTATCTGAACAATGAGGATGTCCGTTTCCTGGACGGTGAATTCGACGCCCCCATCAAGGACGGCGACGATGTGGCCATCATCCCCGCTGTGGGTGGTGGCTGATCTGGTTTGACCACTCCGCAAGCTGACCGACCGGAAAGTGCGACTCCCATGGCAAAACATCAACCAGACAAAAGCGGCGGAGACAAACCGCGTCCATCCAATCGCGCTCCCGGGGGCAAACCGGCCTCCAAGGCTAATGACCACGGTCATGTCCACGGCCCCGATTGCGGACATGACCACGATCACACGCACGACCATCCAGCCGAGGTCCCTGAGGGAGTCGCCCTGCTTCCCGAGGTGCCCGACAATCTGGGCCTGCACCCTTTCAGCCTGGCGATTCTGGAGACGGTGGTGTTCCTCACCGGGACCGATGAGGAACTAATCCATCAGGGCGCCGCTGACGAGATGTTCGGACGGTTGGTGGAGCACCTAACTAAACTGGCCGACTCGGACAAAAAAAGGTTTCATGCGGACCTGAAAAAACTGGGCGAACACGGGTTAGCCGAAGGCTGGGATGCCGATGCCATCGGATTCCTCAATGAAATGGCCACATTATTGACAGGCAAAAACGGACAATGACATCCAGCAACGATCCATCCTCCGCCCCGGACCTCGACCGGTACAGCCGCCAGATGCGTTTCTTCGGCATCCGGGAAGCCGGCCAGCGCAAGCTCGCCGATGCCCGAGTGCTCTTGTGCGGCGTCGGGGCGCTGGGCACCGTTCTGGCAAACACCCTGGCCCGGGCCGGGGTTGGCTTTATCCGCTTGGTGGACCGCGATTTCGTCGAGTTGAGCAACCTGCAGCGTCAGATATTGTTCGACGAGGAGGATGTTCGGTCGAACACGCCGAAGGCCGAAGCTGCAGCCGCCAAGCTGCGCCAGATCAACTCACAGGTTACCTACGAGCCGATCGTCGCCCATATCGACCGTTCCAACATCGAATCGCTGGCGGCGGATGTGGACCTGATTGCCGACGGGTCCGACAATTTCGAGATTCGGTATTTAATCAACGACGTGGCGGTGAAGCAGGGCAAGCCCTGGGTCCACGGCGGCTGCATCGGGAGCCACGGGCAAACTTTCACCATCGTCCCGGGCAAAACCCCTTGCCTTCGCTGTGTCTTCGAGGCTGCCCCCGGGCCGGGAGAGGCCGCCACCTGCGACTCGGCGGGTGTCTTATCACCCATCATCAGCATCATCGCCAATTTCCAGGCAACCGAGGCCTTGAAACTCCTTTCAGGCGCGGAAGAAGCCATCAATCGCGAGCTGGTCTATGTAGACTGCTGGGAAAACACCACCCGGCGCGTAAAAATTGCCCCCCTCTTGGGCAAGGTGGACTGCCCCTGCTGCAAGCACCGCCGCTTCGAATGGCTGGAAGGTGCCATGGGGGTCCAAACCACCAGCTTGTGTGGCCGCAACGCAGTACAGGTTGTACCTGCTGGCAAACCCAGCCTGGACCTGCCCCGCCTTGCTGAAAGCCTTTCCTCCTACGGGAAGCCACAACTGACCAAGTTTCTCCTGAAAGTTGAAATCGACGGCTGCCAGTTCACCATCTTTCCAGATGCCCGCGCCATCATCCAGGGGACCAACGATGAGGAACGTGCGCTGGCCCTTTACGCCCGTTATGTCGGGCACTGATGGCCTTGGGGGCCCGATCAAGCCATGACCGTGTATCTGGACAACGCTTCCACCACTCATCCGAAGCCGGAATCGGTCTATGAGGCCATGGACCGATTCGCCAGGAACTCCATGGCGAACCCGGGACGGGCCGGCCACCGGATGGCCTTGGCCGCGGAACGGGCACTGGACCAGACCCGGCACCTCCTGCACCAGTTTTTCGGTGGACAAAGTCCAGACCGCTGGATCTTCACCCTCAACTGCACCGACGCCCTGAATATCGCCCTCAAGGGCACACTGAATGACGGCGACCACGTCATCACATCCAGCCTGGAGCACAATTCCATCAGCCGGCCGGTGCGGGCCATGGAACTTGCCGGCAAAATCACCGTCACGCGGCTGGAACCCGACGGTCAAGGGACCCTTCGGCTGGAGGACCTGGAAAAGGCGTTCACTCCGAAAACCCGTTTGGTTGCCCTGACCCACGCGAGCAATGTCCTGGGAACGGTTCAACCCGTCGCTGAGGCGGCCTGGATCACACGCTCCAAAGACGCCCTGTTCCTGCTGGACGCTGCACAATCAGCCGGTGTTCTGCCCATCTCGGTGGAATCGATGCACATCGACCTGTTGGCCACCGCCGGACACAAGGGCTTGATGGGCCCCCTGGGAACCGGGGTGCTGTATGCAGGCCCACGCACCACCCTTCGCCCCTGGCGCGAGGGTGGCACCGGGGGAGACTCCTCCACGGAAACCCAACCCAGGCAATTGCCCTATTTGCTGGAAGGCGGCACCCCCAACGTGGTTGGCGTGGAAGGATTGGGCGCGGGGATCCGCTGGCTGACTGAAAGAGGTATCGACTCGGTCCACCGTCACGAATCTATCCTTGCGGAAAGGCTTTCTGCCGGCCTTGCAGAAATCCCGGGCCTGGAATTATTCGGCCACAGGGACTGGAGCCGCCGGGTTGCTAATGTTCCCTTTCGCCTGGAAATTCTTCCGGCACCCGAGGTGGGTGGAATTCTCGATCAAGCGTTCGACATCGCCGTGCGTCCCGGCTTGCACTGCGCACCCTTTGTCCACAAGGCTTTGGGCAGTTACCCCGATGGCTTGGTCCGGGCCAGTATCGGCCCGTTCAATACCGAGTCCGACATCGATGCCCTCATTGCCGCCGTGCGGGAGATTGCGGGATGAGTCCCTTGGACCCAAGGCTGGAAATCCTTCAGGCAGTCGGCGAGGGCAAACTGTCACCGGAAGACGCCCTTCACCGCTTGGCGGAGACCCCGGCCGGTTTTGCTGATCTGGGCTTTGCCCGAATCGACCTCGACAGGAAACGTCGTTGCGGCCAAGCCGAAGTGATATTGGGCCAGGGGAAGACCGCCGAATGGATCATTGGCGGTGCCCGCAGACTGCTGGAGGCCGGGCAGAACTGCCTGGTGACCCGTGTGCCGGAGGAGTCGGCCCAAGCAGTGCTCGCTGCCCTGCCCTCCGGTGAATATGACCCGGTTGGGCGAACTTTCTGGCTGAAAGCCGCTGGTACCCCCCAACCTCCCAGGGGCCGGGTTCTGGTACTGACAGCAGGCACCAGCGATTTGCCCGTGGCCTATGAGGCGCGTACCACCGCCTTGGCGCTGGGGACGGAATGCCGCCTGGTAGCGGATGTGGGCGTTGCCGGTCTGCACCGCCTGCTGTCACGGGCTGGGGACTTGGATTGGGCGGACGCCATTGTCGTGGTGGCAGGTATGGATGGCGCACTGCCCAGCGTGGTGGGCGGCCTTGTTTCCTGCCCGGTCTTCGCCGTACCCACCAGCATCGGTTATGGGGCAGCTTTTGGTGGCGTCGCTGCGCTGCTCACCATGCTGAACGCCTGCTCGGCAGGGGTGGCGGTGGTCAATATTGATGGCGGTTTCAAGGGTGGGTATTTGGCTGCAATGGTGGCCCTGCGCTCAGCCCGGAATGACTGACCGCTACTCCGGCTCTCCAGCCTCCTGCTCCATTCTTCGTGCCTCCAACTCCTCAATCTCCTCGGAGATTTCCTGCGCGGTGCGCGGGCCCGCAGGCAGCGTGTAACGCTCCTCAAACCACCTGCCAAGGTCGACCAGCTTGCAACG
>CAWUOE010000191.1:0-6489 GCA_963923355.1 uncultured Gemmataceae bacterium
GAGGAGGGGGCAAGCCGGAAGGATTATGAGGCGTCCATCGAAGAATACGATGCAGCCTTGAAAATACTGCCTGAGGGCCATTTGGCAGAGGCGAGGAAGATTCGCCTGGAAAAAGCCAAGGCACAAATGCTCAACAAGCAGCTTCCCGAGGCGCATGGTGATTTGCGGGCCTTGGTTGATGAGCTAACTGCTGATTCCACCGCCGATGCGATGCTGATTGCGGAGGCTCGATCGGCACAGGCCAACAGCCAGTACTACATGACCTGGTTGATGAGACTGGAGGGGCAGGGACGCGAGGTCTGGGAACCCGAGGCTGAATCAGCCCGCCAAAACTACAAAATGCTCGCTGAGGACGCCGCCAAAAAGGGAGATGATTCCTCCTGCCAAAAACACCGTGAGGATCTGGAGGCATCCATCCGTCTGGCCAGGATGGATTTGTCCGAATTACAGGGGCTCCCGCTTCCATCGCAGTGACAAGGGTGCAACAGCGGCCGGTCCGGTCGCAAACCTTCCAAGGGGCCCCTTCCCAAAAACCAGGATGTCCGTACCGCCGGTGGGGCACCACCCATCGACGACAGCGGTCACTGAGTTTGCAGGCCTATTGCCCCAAGCCCGAACGATCCACCGGTATCCCGGAAGGATTGCTCGGGCTTGCTGCTATTCAAGTTTTTGGCTGAACGATTGGCATCTGGATTTGGCACCGAGGTGGATGTCGTGAGGAATTACCGGGTTATTTTTCTACTAACCTTGGGCGCGGCGGAGCTCTTTGCCCAAACGGCCACTGTGCCCGCCCGTCTTGTGACCCCAGCGCAGGTCCAACCCTCCACGACGAAGCCAGCAACTTCAGGGTCTGGTTCCGGGGCGGTCAATCCGATGGCTACGGGTCAGACCCAGCCGACCAATGCCTCCAACCAGGCCAACAGCCGGATCAACCGACTGAGGACGATCACGTTTGATCGGCGGCCCTCTGCAATCCTCAAGGCATGGGCCCCTCAACCAGGCGCCAAGCCCGAGGAAAAATCAGCTTCAGGGGACCCGGAATCCAAGCCGAGCGACCCGAAAATTCAGGAATTGGAAAAGGAATTGTCGGCCTTCCAACGGGCGGTGACTTTGGGCAAATGGCAAGAGGTGAAGGCTTATTTGGCATCCTTGCCGGAGGAGGAAGGTCAGGTGGCCTACCGCCAGTTGCTGCAAAGCCTGCAGCAGGGACCGCCCTTGCAGCCCACAGTCCCGACCCGGTCTTCCTCGGGAACTGTTGAGGTTGCGCAGCCTGTCAATCCCCTGGTGATGCAATACGCCGAAAAAAATACTTTTTCGATGGAAGATTTTTTCGGTTTGGCTTCCGCGGCGCCTGGATCCAAAAAAGCCCAGCAAAAGAATGCCGAGCGTGAGAGGCTTGGCCAGTTAGGGGGTATTCTGCAGGCCACGATGCAATCCGGCACCTTGCCGGAGATAGCCATCACCCGCCTGAAAATGGAAGTGGCCCGGCCGGAAGGGCAGGCGGTGGTTGGCAGGCGTCAGGCTGCCCGCCTGCTGGTCAATGCCGGCATGCCGGAATATGCCGGAAATTTTCTGCCAGAGGTGAAAGAGGCTATCGGGGCCAAGGATTTGGAAGCGCTGAACCTTCTGACCCGTCATTATCTGGCGCTACACGCCAAGGAATCAAAAGCCGGCAATCTCGAGCGGGCTTGGGAAGCCGTCCAGGCGGTGATGGCGGTTCAGGACGGGTCGGCCGAGGAGAAAGAAGAGGCGCTTTTGCGGGCCGTGGAGCTTGCTCCAAAACTGCGTGAAGAATTGGGCCAAGTTTGGTTGGCTGCCAGTTTCACAAAAAACCCGGAACGGGGCCAGGAGATTCTGGCTTCGATCGGTGGGTTGGTATCGAGAGGGCTCTCTGTCCGGGCCACCCAGGCTGAAGAGCGTTTGGGCGCCTTGAAGCTGGCACAAACCGCGGTCGAGGCGCTGCTGAAGTCTTCTCCCCAGAAGGCGAAGGAATGGGGGGCCGCCCTTACCCTGCTTGCAGTGGGCTGGCAAAAAGAGGCAGAGTTTTCGCAAAGATTTGACCGATCTTCCGGTAATCCCAGATTGAGGCGGGACATCTACGGAAACATCTTTTTTTCATCGGGGGATGACGATGATCCGCAGGCCCGGATGATGATGATGCAACCCAACGCCCCCAAAGCGGTGCCGGTCGCGGATCTTCTGAAGGTGGCGCCCGCTGGTGATTGGCTGAAGGCCCTGGAACCGGAACTCAGGCCCAGGTTGGCAGATGTCGCCGCGCGGCTTCACCTGAAGGTCAATGAGGAAGACAAGGCATTTCCCCTGATCGAGCAAATGGCCTCCTCCCAGCCGGTCGAGGCCAAGGAGTTGGTCAAGGAATTCCTCAAGGTTTGGACCCGCAACCACGATCCCAATGCCGCGCGCAATGAGAATCGCTATTCCTGGATGTTTTTTGGCATGGAGCAGCGGGCCGAAACCATCCCGTTGACCCGGTCCAAACAGGAACGAAATCTTGGCGATTTGTCCAAATGGGTGGCACGCATCAAGAAACTTCCCGCGGGGGCAGGGGACCTCGATGACGAGGTTTTGGTGAAAGCGTTCACCGCCTGCCATAGTTCGTCGGAAGTGTACAAGACCGAGTCCATCGAAGCGGTATTCGGGTCGATGGCTGGGCTGAAACCCAAAACCCTGGCCGGCCTGGCGGACCAGATGCGAGTCAACATGGCTGGCCTGTGGCGTGAGCCTGCCAACCAGGAGCGGAACAAAACCAAACGCAACAAGAAAGACATCGAGGCCGAGGTGCTGCGCGGGTACCAGGTAGCCCGTAAAGTCGTCCAGGACGGGTTGGCCAAGTACCCTGACCATTGGGCCCTGCTTGCTGCCCAAGCGGGGCTGATGCACGACGAGCTGAATTACCGTCAGGAAATCAGCAAGTCGGCGGGTTTTTCCGCCGCCCGGGACGAGGCTTTCGCGGTCTACAGCAAGGCCGCCGCCGAGTACGCTCGTGTTGCCCCGACCCTGTCGGAAAACGAACAATCGGTCGCTGTTCATGAGCAGTGGTTTGCCGCCGCTTTGGGTGCCGTTGATCTGGGGATGATCACCGAGGACAAGCAACCCGACTGGAAACAGCCTTCCCGGATCCGGGCTGCGCTCCTTTCACTTCCCGGGGACCTTGGTGAAAAACACCTTGGAAAGTTTGCCAACAACCTCTTTATCCGCATGAGTGGTGCCAAGCCTCATGTGAAGTTCAATTACCTGAAAGCGGGATTCCAGATCGTCGAGGACCACAAGCAGGCCGCCGAGGCCAAGAAAGTTTTCGATTACTACAGGGATCTGGTCACGGAGATTAAACTCGATTCGGTGGTGGACGGATCTTCCCGTGTCGGTCATGGCAGGCCATTCGGGCTTTTTGTCAATATCCGCCATACCCGGGACATCGAGCGGGAGTCCGGAGGATTTGGCCGGTATTTGCAGAACCAGAACCGGATGTCATTCTCGTACAACTACGGACGTCCCACGGCTGATTATCGGGATCGCTTCGAAACCGCGGCTCGCGAGGCGCTGAAGGAACAATTCGAGGTGATTTCCATCACCTTTCGCGATGAAAAAGTGTCTTCCCGTGCCACCCCGGAATTTGGTTGGCGCTACACGCCATATGCCTATCTTCTCCTGAAGCCCCGGGGCCCGCAGGTGGATGCCATACCCCCTTTGCGGCTGGACATGGATTTCCTGGATACTTCCGGTTTTTTTGTGATGCCGGTGGAGAGTTCGATTGTCCCGATCGATTGCCGTGACAAGTCAGGGGATATGCGGCCAGTCGAGAAATTGACTGTGACCCAGACACTGGATGAAAGGCAGGGCGATAAGGGAATTCTGGTGCTGGAAGTGAAAGCGACAGCGGTGGGCTTGGTGCCCGATCTCCAGGAAATGTGCTCTGAGATTTTGCCCGAGGGATTCGAAGTAACCAAGACAGAGGATCAGGGCCTGGGGGTGAAAAAATTTGAGGAGGACACCGAAAAGAACCAGGTTGTAAGTGAACGATCGTGGATGGTGACTCTCAGGGGCAAGGATGGACAGGCTGAAATGCCCAAGGCTTTTCAGTTTGCCTCGGTCAAAGTGCCCACGCAAGAAAAGATCTACCAACGCTACCAAGATGCTGATTTATTGACGGTCGAAGAGAAGGTTTCTTTGGAAAAGGATTATGGAACCCGCGGTGGCAACAGCCTGATTTGGATTTTGGGTGCGATGGGATTGTTGTTGTTGGCGGCTGGCACCGCCATCGCGCTTCGCCCCAAAGCTGCCAAGGGGCCTGCAGGTCCGGTACTACCAGAAAAGCTCGACCCGTTTGTGGCGGCAGGACTGTTAAGGGAAATTCGGCAAAGGCCCGCCATCACACCAGCCCAACGAACTGCCATTGATCAGGACCTTGCCTCGATTGAGCTGCGCCATTTCGCCACAGGATCGGCGAATGGGGATGAAGCCGATTTGCGCGCGGTTGTCTTGCGATGGTTGCGTGTTTCGCCCGGTTGAGTCGAAGTTGGCAGGGTGGATTGCCGAATCCCGGGCCGCCCAATCGGCTGAGCCCTCTTGGGGCGGTTATTTTTCTTCCATCATCGGGAATTCCAGGCTGGTGGCGAGAGCCTGATCACGGCCCGCGATCCTGGCTGCCAATTTCGGGGTGCAGGTGACCGTCACCACGACTTGGTCACCCTCCGGTCCGGCGATCAGGTAAAAATTCTGCAATACCTCCACGCCTTCTAGTTTGCCTGCCACCATATGGCGGTAAATCCAGCGCTTGTCGCCGGAGGGAACCTCGCCTGAACTGAGGGCCTCCGCCTGCTCCCAACCGGGAATCTTGCGGATGGCAGCCTGAAATTCCTCAGGACTCTGGTGGCGGCCTTTGCCGGCATTCGCCCATTGGGTAATGGTGGCCTGGGCCAGGAAATCACCCTTCTCCATCAATCGCAACACCAGGTGGTTCTGCGTGCGGGTCACTTGGGTCCAGCCGCGTTCGTGAAGCAATTCGAAACGTCTTTGGGGATCCTTGTATTCAAGAAGCAGGGCGGACGCGGGGGCGTCAAAACCCATGGGCGCCGCGGCCAGAGCTCCATCATCCAGTGAAGCGGGCCTGTCGATTTTTTGCCTGGTGACCAGCACCTCCGCGTCCACTTCACTTGCCGGCGTGGCCGGACCAGCCTCTCTCTGATCGTGTTGCGACCAGCGTAGTTCCGTGATTTGTTTGGCATTCGTGTCGAATTTTGCCCGCCCATTCACCTCGATCTTCATGGACGAACCGTTCTGGATTCCGTTCACTTTGCCGGCGAATGCCAGGGTAGCCATGCCTTCCGTCCAGCCTTGAAGTGTGCCGGAGATGCTGTGGCTTTCAAGACCCTCCAGATCGCAAATGGCTTGCACGGCGAAGTTGGGGATTTCCCAAGTGTCCCCCACCTTGATCTCCTTGCCAGGAAGCAGGGAAGGAATGGCCAGCGTGTCGAGGTGTTCACCAATCAGCTCGAGTTCCTCCCGCAGGAGTGCGCCGGCGGGGCTGTAATGGGTTGGAACTCCCTGTTGCCTCTGGAAGATCATCAGGCGCCGTTCGTCCCGCAATTTGCGCTGGGTGGCGACACCGTCTACCGTGATGGTGGCCTTGGCATTTTCGTAGCGCCGAGCAGCCCGCATGGGTTGGCCGGGCGGGCCACCGGCGAGCAATCGCTCCACAAATACCTGTTCCGCCTTGGCGTTCAGGGGCAGCGTGGCCGTGGTTTCCCCGCGCAGGACCTTCAGTGACCCTTTCACCGAGAGGTCCAGGCGGACCTGTTGGCAGGATCCGGGTTCCACCGCTTCGGCCAGCAGGACGGATTGTGCCCTGAGGGCACCGGTGGAGAAACAATGAAAACACGCGATGGCGGCGGCCCACAGGGTCGCCCTGGATGATAAAGAAGCCATGGATCTATCCCCGCGCCCGGATTCCAACCAACCGTCCCCCGGAAAGGGATTGGAAGAATGGGGGCTTTAGCCACGGGGCAGGATTGAGGTCAAGGTGTGAACGCCCTTCTTTTCAAGGCTTGTCCCCTTCATGGCTGGCAGGGATGAATCGCAATGCTGCAGCGTTCATGCAATACCTCAGGCCGGTGGGAGGTGGGCCATCCTCAAAGACATGTCCCAAATGGGCCAGGCAGGCTTGGCAAAGCACTTCTACCCTGTGCATGGAAAAGGAATGGTCCACTTTGGTGGCAATGGCTTGCGGTCCGGCCGGTTGGAAGAAACTGGGCCAGCCGGTGCCGGAATCATACTTGGTGTCACTGTCAAAAAGGGCGTTGTCGCAGCAGACGCAGCGGTACTGTCCGGGTTGCTTGTTGTTCCAGCAATGCCCTGTGAACGCTGGCTCCGTCCCGTGTTTACGGGTGATCCTGTATTGTTCCGGGGTGAGGAGTGACTGCCATTCGGCGTCGGATTTGACGATGCGTGCTTCCATGGTTCGGTCCCCGGATA
>CAWUOE010000192.1:0-6488 GCA_963923355.1 uncultured Gemmataceae bacterium
AGAGGGCTCGGTGGGTGGGCGACCCAGCGTTTGCCACTTTGCCTGCTGGATTGCTCAGCCCAGACTTCGCCGCAAAGTTGGCCGCATCCATCCAGAAAAATCGGGCCACACCCAGCGAATCTCTGGCCGGAGACATTCCATTGGTGACTGAGGGGAACAGCACCACCCATCTGTCCGTGCTGGATGAAACCGGGTTTGCTGTCAGCATGACCACCACCCTGGAAGAAACCTATGGATCCCGCGTGGTGGTGCCTGGCGGAGGCTTTCTGCTGAACAACGAAATGGGAGATTTCAATCGCCTGGCAGGACATACGGACACCGCCGGCAACATCGGCACACCAGCCAACCTGGTGGCTCCGGGAAAACGGATGCTGAGCTCCCAATGCCCGGTGGTGGTGGTTCGTGAAGGCAAAGTGCGCGCCATCACGGGTAGCCCTGGCGGGCGAACCATCCCCAACACCGTCGCCCAGGTTTTGTGGAACCTACTGGAATGGGACATGGGGGCGCGCCAGGCGGTGGACATGCCACGCATACACCATCAATGGTTTCCCGATCAGCTCCGGATGGAAGGGGCTACTTCGCGCCAGCGGCTAGAACTGACCAAGGAATTGCTCCGGCGTGGTCACAAAGTGGTGAACACCTCCCAAGGGGACGCGCACACCATCTGGGTGGATGCCAAGGGAAATATCTGGGCTGCGCCGGACCGCCGTATCGAGGGTGCCGCAGCCGGGGAATGATTCATTCGCCCGGCGCAGGCAAGTGAGGGACCAGCAGGGAGAAAACCGGAACGTAGGCTTGGAGCATGACCAAGGCGCCAACCAAAGCCGCCAACACCACGGAATAAACCACAACGATTCGGAAAATATTGGCCTCTTGTCCCTGTTGGCTTGTGGCGGCGGTGGCAACCACGATCGACTGGGCATCGATCATTTTCCCCATGACGCCACCCGTGCTGTTGGAAGCGCAGACCAACACTTGAGCTTGTCCTGAATCCAGCCCCGCCATGTAACCCTGACCATGGAGTTCCAGGGCGGTCAGTTTTTGCAGGCTTCCAAACAGCGCATTACTCCCCGAATCGCTACCCGTCAAAAACACTCCCAGCCATCCGAGCATCGCTGCAAAAAAGGGATAAAGGAACCCAGTCTGGGCAAAGGCATGGCCGAGCGTCGCGTCCATGCCCGCGTATTTGGTGACCGCAGCCAGGCCCAACATGAAGGCAATGGTGGGCAGAGGCTCCTTCATCTGCGCGGCAGTGATCCGCAGGGATCCCCACACTTGGGATGGGTTTGCCCGCAGCAGCAAAGCGGAAAGGGCAAAGGCCGCCAGCACGGAGGTACCTGAGGCGGTCAGCCACCGGAAATCAAAGACAGCCTTTTCCTTTTCCTCCGGCTTGGAACGCATTTTCACATCACGCTGCACACCCAAGTGGAGTTTGCCCAGTGGCACCTGAATGCGTGATGGTATGCCCCCTGGCAATTGAATCGGTTGTCTTTCCTCCACCTGGCGCAAATATCCCGCCCCCATGAGCAGGGAGGACATCAACAGGAAAGGCATCCAGGCGCGAATCCAGGGCCAGACCCCGGAAGGTTCCTCTCCTTTGAGACCGCAAGGTTTCGTCCATTCCCCCTGACGGGGCAGATCCCGCATCGGCGGGGGCACCCAAAACCGCAAAAACAATGCTGTGACAATCAAAGAAAAGATGCCACCACCGATATCAGTCAATGGATACAACTCTCCGAAACCGTGCACATGGGCAGTCGCGAAAAAATACTGGAACAGGCCGAAGCTTCCACCCGCAACCAGCAAAGCTGGCCAAATGGCCACCAAATCACGAAACGTGCATACCCGAGCCAACATAACCGCAGGCACAAAAATGGAAAAAAAGGGGAGCTGATGTCCCGCCATCACGCTGAGGGTGGGAGTGTCAATGCCCGTTACAGAATGTAGGGTGACCAAAGGCACACCGAGGCTGCCATAGGCCACAGGGGAAGTGTTGGCAATCAGGCAGAGCACCGCGGCCTCGATGGGCGGGAATCCCAGCCCAACCAGAATGGCACCGCATATCGCGACGGGGGCCCCAAATCCAGCCGCACCTTCCAGAAAGGCCCCGAAACAGAAACTGACAAGAACAGCCTGCAGCCTGGGATCGGTGGAAACCCGTCCGACACTGGCACGCACCAGGTCAAAGGCACCCGTGACCACGGTGAGGTTGTACAGCAATAAACCCGCAAAAACTGTCAACCCGATCGGCATCAGACCAAAAAGTGCCCCCTGGGCAAAAGCAAGGAGTCCCAAATCAAACGGCATGCCCCACACAAAAACCGCCAGCACCAAAGCCACCAACGTGCCTGAAAGCCCTGCCAAGGGGGCCCGCATCCGGGCGAACACCAGGCAATACAGCAAAACCAAAACAGGCAAGGCGGCGGCAAGGGTGGATAAAGCCGCAGTACCGTTCCATGGGAGGTTATTCAGTGGGTCCAACCGCTGAACATAAACGACATCCATACTGGCAGGTCCAACCATGTCCGCAGGAATTCGAAAGGCACCGTGAATAACCAAAGCGCGGGCCAGATTGTAAACTGCATTAATGCGGGCTCCAAACCGCAATCGCCAATTGGCACCAACAAGGCTTCGGAACGCCCGCGCACCTGCCCAATGGACGACGCACTGCACCATGTTCGGTTTTGACCTGGAAAACCCGATTCGGCAGGAAGCTGCATGGATGCGCGGGGTGGAGCCTGGCACCCGGCTGGTGATCAGCCTGGCCGGTACCTTTCTGATAGCCGCCATGGATCGTCACACCCCCCTGGCACTGGTCGCCCTGGCAGCGGCCACCTTGGTGTGCAGCCGGGGAGTGAGTCTGAACTGGATATCAACCCACCTCCTTGGACTGGCCAGTCTGGCACTCTTTTTTTCGCTACCTTTGGCGTGGCTGGGACCCGGTGATTCCACCGGTGTACTGGCCCTTCGGCCCCAAGGAATCCGGCTGGGTGTTTCCATCCTTCTGAAGGCCTGCGCCATCCTTGCCTGGAACTGGGTATGGCTACTGGGTATCTGCCCCCGGCAATGGCGCCATGGGGCGCGGCAGATAGGCATGCCACTCCCCTTAGCCGAAGTGGGCTGGCTGATGGGGACATCCATCGGAATTGTCAGGAAGGAACTCCGTCAAATGCGGATGGCCCTCCGATTGCGCGGCGGGCGAATCACTCCCAACCGGCGGGGATACCACCTTCTGGCCAATCTCCTTGGCATGACCCTTTGGCGCTCGTCAGGCCATGCCGAAAAAATCGCGGTTGCCAAGGCACTCCGTTGCGAGGGACCCGGGGAAAGGGTTCCGGCCCTGGGTTGGCGGCAGTGGGCCCTTGCTTTGACCACCTTGGCTCCCCTTTGTCTAGTGGCGTTGAGCGCCTTTCGGGAAAGCCCTTGGTTTGAAAACGGATGGGGGTACTGGATTTGACCCACCCCGACCAGACATTCGCCATTGAGCTTTGCGGTCTTTGTGCAGGCCACGCCACCAGCACCTATCTGAGGGAGGTGGACTGGCAGGTCCCGTCTGGACAGCGGATGGGTCTGGTTGGACCCAACGGCGCCGGCAAAACCACGCTTTTCCTGACTTTAGCCGGGGTGCTGGTTCCCAAGTCTGGTAAGGCCAGGGTGAGCGGGATGGACCTGACCGACCAGGTTTCCCGCCGGAAGGTCGCAGGGGTCCTTGGCTTGGTGATGCAGGACCCGGACGACCAATTGCTTGAAACTTCCGTCTGGGACGACATAGCCTTGGGACCTACCTGCCAAGGATTATCCCCGAGTGAGGTTCAATCCAGGGTGGAATCAGCCATCCGGGCCACGGGACTCGAACCCCATGCGGACCGTGTGCCCCAGCGGCTTTCCGTTGGCGAAAAAAAGCGGGTTGCGCTGGCAGGAGTTTTGGCCAGACGACCGCAAATCATCCTTCTGGACGAGCCAACCGCCGGCCTTGACCCACGCGGGCGTCGTGACCTGATCCAACTGCTAAAAGGCCTGTCAGCCACCCTGGTGATTGCCACCCACGACCTGGAACTGGTTTTGGATCTTTGCCAACAAGCCACCCTGATGGATGGCGGGCGTCTGGTGAAAAAAGCCGAACCTGCGACACTTTTGGCAGACGCCACGCTGATGGAATCCCACGGCTTGGAGGTTCCATGGCCGCTGAGACATGGATGAAATCAATTGCACTGAAGTAGTTGCCCGGCATCGGATCGATGGATACCCTTTGAAGAGCGTGTTCAAGTAAAGACTTTCCCAGGTAATCACCGTGGGGGTTTGTCCATGACTCCGATTCTGACAGGCTTGTTGATCGTCGCGGGCATCCTTGCGGTTTTGGCCATGTTCCTGGTGGGAACTTACAACGGCCTGGTGGTTTTGAGGCAAAAATTCCAGAACGCCTTCGCCCAGATTGATGTCCAGCTCAAACGCCGGCATGACCTGATTCCCAATCTGCTTGAATGCGTGAAAGGGTACATGGCCCATGAGAAAAATACCCTGGAAGCGGTAATCAAAGCCCGGAACACCGCCCTGACCGCCAATCAGGCGGCCACTCGCAACCCCGGGGACCCCGAAGCCATGAAAAAGCTGGGCGAGGCGGAGGGGCAACTCAACGGGGCACTCAGTCGCCTTCTGATGGTCGCCGAGGCTTATCCGGACCTGAAAGCGAATCAAAACATGATGCAGTTCCAAGGAGAACTGACCGACACAGAGAACCGGATTAGCCTTTCCCGCCAGACCTACAACGACAGCGTCACCGCCTACAACACCCAGCGGGAGACTTTTCCCACGGTCCTTTTCGCCTCCATGCTCGGCTTCCTGCCGGCGAGTTTGTTTGAGATCAGCGCGGATGAGCGCGAGGCGCCAAAAGTGTCTTTCAGCTGAATGGGAAACCCGAAGACTGCCTGTTTTGACCAAGCCTACTTTAGCTCGATCCCCATCGTGCCTTGCGGGCTATAATTCCAATAGGGCGGGGTGCATCCGGGTCACTTTTTGACAGTTTCCTGTCCCCTCTCCGCCCGCCTCCCGGAGGGTATGCATGCCATTCCACCCAATCCTTCGCGTCCGGGAATGGCTTCCGCGTTTTCTTTTTGCTTTTTTGGGCCTTTTGACGATTTGCGGTCATCACCTCCGGGCCGCTGAAGGCATCGTTTTTCGCATGCCGGCCAATCTGGAAGGGGAAGAAGTCAAACGGTTTGCTGGAAAAATCACCGAGGGAGTGCTTGGCCTGCGGCGTGGGCCGGATGGAAATCGGGAACGATTGGTGGTGGTGATTGACTTCAACCCGGACTCCAAGCCAAACCGGCAGTCCGATTTTGAAGCTTGTCTGAAACTGTCCCGTGTGTTGGTGAACCTTGATCCGGCGGATGTGGTGACCGTTGGTTACATCCATGGTGAGACTTCGCGGTTTGGCATACTGCCTGTCCTGGCCTGCCGGGATCTTATTTTTTCCAAGCAGGGCTTTTTAGGCCCTGTCACCGGGAATCCCGCCGAGTTGGATGCGAACGACCGCTCGCGTTTCGAGGAAACCGCGGCGCGCCTTTCGCGACCCCGGGTGATAGCGCGCCGTCTGGTGGATTCTGGGACTATTGTGGTTCGCGACCCCCAGGCCAAAGCCGGTCAGGACCCGCTGCGCGATGGCCGTGAATTCGCAGGGGGCGACAAAATTATCGATGCCGATGCGCCGCCCGCGATTGACCATGATCTGGCAGTCCGATTGGGCTTGGCTGCCCCCGAATCCATCGATTCATTGCGTGATCTGCTTGCGCGTTACCGGTTGCCCGGGGATTTGGCCCGCGTGGGCACCCATGACAACGCGCAATTGGGGGCTGCCCAAGTTCAGCTTTTGGGCAGCCTGAAAGGTGCCCTGGCCGACAAACTATCCAGGGACTTAAGGCGGGCCCGGGCTTTGAATCCCGGCATGGTGGTTATCAACCTAGAGGCCTATGCCGGCAACCTTTCCTGCGCCGAAGGCTTGGCAGTCCGCTTGGGTGCCTTCCGCAACGCCGGGCCGGAAGTGGATGGAAAAGCCGGGCAGGAAGGCCCCGTGCCTGAATTGGTTGCCTGGATTGGTCCCCAAGCCAGAGACCTGGCTTTGCTTCCTGCCCTGGCTTGCGAGCGGGTGGCGGTAGATGACCGCTTCACACTGAGCATGGAAGAACTGCTAAAAAAGGATCCAGCCGGGGCCTTGCCTTTGGCTAATGCCATCGAATCGCTGCTGGTGCAACACAAATGGTTGGACGCCAACGCGGCCAAGGCTTTGGCCAAAGGTTTGACTGATCCGGGGTGCGAACTGTTGCTGGCCCGCCCGCCAGGTGGTTTACCGCGACTTGCGGAAGGCTCCAGTATGCCCAAGGAATGGCAAATTGACAGGGTGCTGAAGCCCAGGGGGCAGTGGCTTCAACTGACCGCGGCCGAATTGCGTGATCCACTAAGGCTGGCAGGAGCCACGGGCGGATCCTTGAACG
>CAWUOE010000193.1:0-6474 GCA_963923355.1 uncultured Gemmataceae bacterium
AGTGGTTCTGGCGGTTGTCCTCATGGCCGTCCCAGCCGTGCCGGGGCGTACCGCCGAAGGCGCCGCCCGAGTAGACCTGCACAAAACGTACGCCCCGCTCGAGCAGCCTGCGCGCCAGCAGGCAACGGCGGCCACAGTCGGCAGTCTCCGGGTGGCCCAACCCGTAGAGCTGGTGGGTCTCCTCGGTTTCCTCGGTGAACCGCGTGACCTCGGGCAGCGAGGCCTGCATCCGCGCTGCCAGCTCGTAAGAGCGCAACCGAGCCGCCAGCAGCCCGTTATCCCCCCGGGCCTGGAGGTGGCTACGGTTGATGGCCTCCAACACGCCCAGGGCTTCCTTCTCCCGGGCAGGGTCGGAGGGGGTCGGCGCGAAGAGGTCGCGCACCGGCTGGGGGCCGCCACCCAGCAGCGTGCCCTGGTGGCGCGCTGGCAGAAAACCGCTGGACCAGTTGGAGGAATCGCCGTTGGGGAGACTGCGGCTGTCGGGCAACACCGCGAAGGTGGGAAGGTTTTCGGTGTCGTTACCCAGGCCGTAGGACAGCCAACTGCCCAGCGACGGAAAGCCGTTCGCCTGGAAACCGGTATTCTCCTGGAACATCGCCGGCATGTGGTTGGGGGTGTCCGCCACCATGGAACGGATCACCGTCAATTCGTCGGCCACCGTGGCCAGGTGCGGAAACAGATCCGAGATCCACAGACCGCTTTCGCCCCTCTGGCGAAAGGCCCACTCGCTCCGGCGTAGCAGGCCGACGCTGTTGAAAAAGACCTGCGGTTTTTCCTTGCCGGGCAGCGGCTTGCCGTGCAGGCGGTCCAGTTCCGGCTTGTGGTCAAAGCTGTCGACCTGGCTGAGCCCGCCCACGAGGCAGATATGGATTGCCCGTTTCGCCCGGGCGACCGGACGGGTGGTTGGCCCGCCGGCGGCAGGGGTACCCCGGGCCGTGCGGTTCAGCAAACCGTGCAGTGCCGCAGCGGAAAGGCCGCCCAGGCTGAAATCGAGGAAATCACGCCGCTGTGGGCCGGCCGAACTGGCGCGCATCAATCCTTTCCTCCCGCAGCCATGCGGTCTCCCGGGCTCAATCGATCAGGATGAACTCGTTGCTGTTGAAAAGCACCCGGCACAGGGAGGCCAGACCCTGGTCCCGGACCAGCCGCACCGAGGGTGACAGTTCGTCGGGCCGCGGCGGCCTGCACAGTACCAGCCGCCAGGCTCGCTCGATGCGCCGGACGGAGGTCGTTTCCCTGTCCACCCCGCCACCGCCATCGGGGATTTCCCGGTCCAGCCGCGCCGCCAGCAACCGCGCCATGCGCAGCACCAGCGGGTTGTTCCACTGGCTCAACGCCTGCGCGGCCGTGGTCGAAACATTGCGGGCGGGTGTCTTCACCGAGGGATCGGGACAGTCGAAGGTGTCGAGCAGGGCGCTGCGTTGGCCGCGCACCTGCCAGCGGTAGATCGTCCGCCGGTTGGCCCACCCGTCCTGGGGGTCGATCGGCTGGTAGTAGTGGGTGGGCGGCACCCGCACGACCTGGACATCCCGGTAAGGGGGACCATAGGGCTCGCGGTCGAGCACGCCGGCAATTTCCAGCATGGAGTCACGCAGCACCTCGGCCTCCACCCGGCGGGGATTCTGGCGCCAGAGCAGGCGGTTTTCCTTGTCCTTTTGGTCGGCGGCAGGATGCTGGAACGACGCCTGCCGGTAGGTGTCCGATGTGACGATCATCCGGTGCAATCCCTTCAACGAATGGCCGTTGTCGCGGAACCAGGCGGCCAGCCAATCCAGCAGCTCCGGGTGGCTGGGTCTGCCACCGCCAAAGCCGAAATCATTCGGAGTGTCCACCAGGCCGCGGCCGAAATGGTGATGCCAGACGCGATTGACCGCCACGCGGGCGAAGAGGCTGTTGTCCTTATGGGTGATCCACTCCGCGAGGCGACGCCGACGCTGACCATCCGGGGCTGCCTTGTCCAGTTGCAACGACGGATCCAGCCCCCGGATGGCGGACAGTCCGGCCGGGGCCACCTCCTCCCCGGGCCTGAGCACATCCCCCCGGGCCAGAACCCGGGTCACCCCGGGGTCGACCGGGGCGACGGTGTAGACGGGCACCAAACCCGCGACGGGCAAGGCCGCCATGCGGGAATCGAGCGCCTCGATCTCCGACTCGAGCAAACGCTCCTCCCCGGTCACGGCCACGGGCGCGGGCGCGCCGCGGGGACCCGCGTACAACTGTAGCGCCAGGTTGCCCGGGCCCCGCTCCTCCGCGTGGATGGAATTTACACCCGATTGGATCCACTGTTCCGAGGTCGAGCCGAAAAACACCTTGCGACCCGTGTCCGCCTGGATTCCGTGGGGCTGATGCGCCTGCAAACTGTCGAACGATTCGGACAGCAGAGTCCGTCCGCCGGCCACCTCGGTGACGGTCAGGTCATCCACCGCGCCGCCGAACCGGTCGGAATGGGCCGGGGCCGGCAGCAGTTCCACCGTCAGGCCGCCTCGGCCGTCCCCGTCATATTCGAAGGACTCCGGCTGGAACCGGCCGGCGTTCCGGCCACCCTCCCACGGGCCGGGGCGGACGGTGCGGCTGGCGAGCACCGTGCCATCGGGACGGCTGATCCGGACGGTCACGCCATCACCGGGTCCAGTCGCCTGGGCCGCCGAAGCCCAGGTGGTGGGAGCCACGGCGAACGAAACCCGGTAGCGCGTGCCCGGGCGGTTGGCGTCCACCGGCTGCCGGAGGCGCAACCGGTTCACCCCGGGGGAGACCACCCCTCCCCGCGACTCCACGAGGGCGGCGAGCCTGGCCTGCAAGGATTCCCGGGACCGAGCCAGGTTTTCCCGCAGGCCATCGGGGGCCGGGGGAGAAGGGAGCTTCCTGTCCGCCGGGCGCACGCCGTCGAGCGCCGCGGCAAAGGCGTAGTACTCCCGGGTGGGGATCGGGTCGAACTTGTGGTCGTGGCAGCGGGCGCAGTTCACCGTCAGACCGAGGAAAGTCTGGGCCACAGTCCCCGCCATCTCCTCCAGCTCATCCTGGTGACCGGCCATCTGCATCGCCGGGCTGGCCCCCAGCACCGTGTTGTGGGTCCCGGCCACGAGGAACCCGACCGCGGCCGCCCCCTCGGGGGTGCCCGGTCGCAGGAGGTCCCCGGCGATCTGCATCCGGGCGAACTGGTCGTAGGGCAGGTCGGTGTTCAGCGCCGCGATCACCCAGTCGCGGTAGCGCCAGGCGTTTTCCCGGGGCTGGTTGTACTCGTAGCCGCTGCTTTCGCCGAAGCGCACAGCATCCAGCCAGTGCCGCGCCCACCGCTCCCCGTAAGCCTTGGAGTCCAGCAGCGTCTCGGCGAGGTGGGACCAGGATTGCCGGGACGGGTCACGGACGAACCGGTCCACCGCCTCCGGCGGGGGAGGCAGACCCGTCAGGTCGATGTACAGTCGGCGAACCTGCTCCCGCGGGGTGGCGGGTGGGGAGGAATCGAGCCCCGCCTCCACCAGCCTGGCCCGGACGAAACGGTCGATCGGATGGTCGGGGGGCTGGCCCGGTCCCGAAGGTGTCGGGATGGGAACTTGGGCAACCGGCTGGAGGGACCACCAGTCGTAGCCGGCCCGGCGCGTCGTGGAATACCGGTAAGGATCGATGGGGCTGGTCCCCCAGACGGCGCCGCCCTCGACCCACCTGCGCAACAGTTCCTTCTCGGCCTCGGGCAGGGGATGCTTGGGTGGCATTTCGTCGGCCAGCCCCCGCCGCAGGGCGAGGCTACGCCCCGGGTCGCCAGCCACCAAGGCCGGTCCACTGGTCCCTCCCTTGCGGGCGGTGGCCTCCCGGCTCAAATCCAGTTCGCCCTCGGCGGAGGGCCCGCGGTGACATTCCAGGCAACGGTCGGCAAGGATCGTGGCGATCTTGCGGTCGAAATCAGCCCCGCGTTGGCCCGATTGGACAGCGGCGCTCCGCACCTGCCAGGCCAGCAGGCCCGCCAGCGCGATCATCAGCGGCATCCGGCCGGCAGTTCGGCCCATGCCCGGCCTCCTGACAAGGATTGAAACCCAAGTGATATTCTACCCGGGCTCGACCCCACCGTGTCGCCCGCCCGTGGTACGGGTCAGCCGGGTGGTTTATTCTGGAATCGCCGCGGCCGGAATCGGATGGCGTGGCTCTCCAGGCACAACAGGCCCACTGGTTTTTTACGGGGGTAGGAACAGTCCCATGCTCACCCATCGCAGTCGGTCTGGCAGGATCCGGACACTGCTACCGTGCCTTCTGGCCACCCTGGCCCTGTCGACCTTGCAAGCCCGGGCTCAGGAGACTGTCCGGCGGGAATGGCAGGTGGACGGCGTCACCCGCAACGGCCTGTTGTTCATCCCGGCTGCCGCGAAGAGTTCCCCGACCCCGGTGGTGTTCGTTTTCCACGGCCACGGGGGCTCGAGCCGGAACGCACTGAACAGCTTCGGCATGGACAAGGCCTGGCCCGAGGCCATCTCCGTCCACCTGCAAGGGCTGAACACACCCGGCAGGCTGACCGACCCCGAGGGCAAGAAAACCGGCTGGCAAAGCGGGCCGGGAGAACAGGGGGACCGCGACCTGAAGCTCTTCGATCGGGTCCTGGATTCCCTGAAGGGGGAGTTCACCGTGGATGCCCGGCGCATTTATGCCACCGGCCACTCCAACGGCGGCGGATTCACCTACCTGCTGTGGGCGGAAAGGCCAGACGCCCTGGCTGCGGTGGCACCCTCCGCCGCCATCGGACCCCGGCAGGGAAAAGGATGGAAACCGAAGCCGCTGTTCCACCTGCTGGGGGAGAATGACCCGCTGGTGAAACCGGCGTGGCAGGAGGCGATGCTCCTCCAGGCGCGCAAAGCCAACGGGGCTGGCGAGGGTAAGCCCTGGGGCACCGAGAAACGCGCCACGCTTTACGCCGGGCCCGGTGGCAACGATGTCGTGGTCTGGCGGCACCAGGGCGGCCACAAATTCCCAGGGGGCGAGGCGGTCGCCACGATGGTGCGGTTCTTCCAGGAACACCCGGGAAAATAACCGCCTTTCCTGCAGGCGACCACCCGTTGCCCCGTGTGTGTGACAGCCGGTTGGGGATAGCGTTATTTGAGCAGCTTCTCGAGCTCCTCGCGTCCGACCGTGTTCGCCTTCTCGCGCGCCAGCGCCGCCTGGCGCCGGGTTTCCACCTCGGACCGGAGGCCCTTGCTCCGCGTGGCCAGGTAGATGGCGTCGCGGCTGCGGCGGTCCTCGATCAACACCGCGTCCCCGTCCTGGCTCCAGCGCACCTCGTGGACGCCGTCGGCGTCGACGCGGAAGACATCTTCGGCACCCCTAAGCCACGGTGGCAGCACGAAGCGGAACGAGACGGCCCGCGGTGCGCCGAAAGTGAAGACACTCTCCTTGGGGTCGGGCTGGTAGGCCAGGTCGTTGGCAAAGAGGACAGCGGCCCCGGGTGCGGCGATGGACGCCAGGTCCCAGTCCGGCTTGCCGTCCCTGGTGAGCCGTTCGAAACGGTAGGCGTCCCCCTCCAGGTAGAACGGTTCCAGCATGCGGATCTCCCTGCCGATGCGGGCGATCGGCTCCCAGGTGTCCGGGAACTTCAGCAGCGACTTGAGGCTGAGGTTGAACCAGTACAACGAGGTGACCCGGGTGGAGAGGGCGTGGAGCGCCTGGGCACGCAGCTCGTCGGGGGTCGGGCTCCGCCGGGCCCTGCCGCCGATCCGGAAGCCGCCGCCCCAGCCATCGTGTGGGCCCTGCGACCAGACCGCGCAGGGCATCGGGCGGTTGAGTTCGCGCAGCGACCGGCTCATGTCGCCGATCGTCTCGAGCGGGGCCCCCCAGGAAATCCGGTTGCCGCCCCAGCGGTCATACTGCCGCCAGGCGTCCGCCGCCGGCGCCACCACCCGGTAGGCATCGTAATGCGGGTAATCCGATAGCCCGGCGTAATGGCGCCAGACCCGCTCCTCCGAATGGGTCAGGCTGGTGGGCAGCCGGCTGACCCGGTAGGGGAGCAGTTTGTCGAAGACCTCCTGCGGCGGCACGGGCCTGCCGCCGCCGTACTGGGGCTCGCCCAGGAATTCCACCGCATGGATCTTCGGCAGCCAGGCGTCGGTGTCCCATTCCTCGAGCGGCCAGAGACGGTTGCAGAGGCGGATCGGATGACGATCGTAGAGATCAGGTTTATCCGTGTATCCCGGAACCCCCTGGATCTGGCCCATGTTGACATGGAGGCCGGAAAGAAGCCGGAGGTACGGCTCGCGCGCCAGGTGGTCGGCCACCCAGCCCCCGCCGATGTCGAAGGACTCGCGCTTGACGCGGAGATGTTCCCACAACGTGCCGCCATCGGTGCCCACCTCGACTGCGGCGTAACCCAGCGGCAGCGGCTTGTCCAACTTCAGGCGGATGAATCCCCTGTCGCGCGGCGGGATGACCGTCTCCGCTTTTTCCTGGGCCCGGGGCCAGAGGATTTGCCAGCTAGCACGCTCCTTGGGGAGCCACAGC
>CAWUOE010000194.1:0-6444 GCA_963923355.1 uncultured Gemmataceae bacterium
CCGGCGCGCTGGTGGAAGTGCATTACACGGGATGGCTGCAATCAAATGGAACCAAATTTGACTCCAGCTTGGACCGGAAAAAGAGTTTTGATTTCGATCTGGGCGCCCGTCGGGTGATCGCTGGTTGGGACGAAGGGGTTCAAGGGATGAAGGAGGGCGGGAAACGAAAGCTTTTCATCCCAGCCAAGCTTGGTTACGGCGAACGCGGGGCTGGGGGAGTCATCCCGCCTGGAGCAGACCTCGTGTTCGAGGTCGAGTTGCTGAAGGTGGCCAAGCCGATTGAAGTTCCAGCTGATGCCACCAAGACCCCGAGCGGCCTTCGTTTTGTTGACAGCAAAAAAGGCGAAGGGGTTGAGGCCTCCAAGGGGCGCAAGGTGGTGGTTCATTACACCGGCTGGTTGGAAAGCAACGGCAAGAAGTTTGATTCCAGCGTGGACCGCAAAGAGCCCTTTGATTTCAAACTGGGTGCGGGTGAAGTGATCCAGGGTTGGGACGAGGGTGTGGATGGCATGCGAGTGGGGGGCAAGCGTCGCTTGTTCATCCCATCCAAACTGGGCTACGGAGAGCGTGGAGCGGGTCGGGATATTCCCGGTGGCGCCAACTTGGTTTTTGATGTGGAACTGCTAGAAGTACGCTAATTAAATTAAAATAGAAAATTCAGATAGTTTGGATAATCTGGGTTTTCCGGATAAAGCCCTCCGTGTGCGAGGGCTTTTTTCGTTGACAGGGTGGGGGTGTCGGGGTGTACTTAAACATAGATTGGTCTAGCTCACCCCTCCCGCCATACCATTGGGGGTGACCTGTTCCGGGTGGACTTGGTTGCCCGGTTTGAAAGCGCATTCTTTTGCGCCGGCCCGCTTGGGGCCTATTGTTCTTAACGATCGCGAACTGAGGGTTGATGGATGAGCAAGCTTGCTGCAGGTACTTGGAACGCTGATCCCGCGCACTTTCGCCCTGTCCCCAACCGTCGCAACTTTCTCCATGTGGGGGCTGTTGGCTTTCTCGGTTTGAGTCTGGAGGGATTGCTGCGCAACGAGGCACGCGCGGTGGATTCGATCGGCGGCCGTCCCAGCAAGGAAGGCAAAGCCAAGTCGCTGATCCATATCTTCCTGCCGGGTGGCATGGCTCACCAGGACAGCTTTGATCCCAAGCCACTGGCGCCGGTCGATTACCGGGGTGAGGTGGGGTGGATCAACAGCAAGGTGGAGGGGGTTCAGCTTGGGGAGCACTTCAAGCAGACAGCCCAGGTGGTGGACAAGATCACCATCTGCCGCGCGATGACGCACGGCGAGGCCGCGCACGAGCGCGGCACCCACAACATGTTCACCGGGTACCGCCCCAATCCGGCCCTGATCTTCCCGAGCATGGGCAGCATCGTGAGCCACGAGTTCGGTCCACGCAACAACCTTCCTCCCTACGTCTGCATCCCCAGCATGCCCACCAACTTTGCCGGTTCGGGCTACCTGAGCAGCGCTTACTCGCCCTTCTCGCTGGGAAGCGATCCTGCCAATGGCAACTTCACCGTGCAGGACCTCAACCTTCCGGGCGATGTGGACAACAAGCGCTTTTCCTCGCGCCGAAGCATGCTGGATGCCGTGAACAACCACTTTGTCAGCAAGGAAAAGGCCGACGGTCTGGAGGCGATGGACACCTTCTACCAGCGTGCCTACGGCTTGATCAGCTCGCAAAAGGCGCGTGAGGCATTCAACATCAATGCCGAGCCGGCCAAGCTGCGCGACGAATACGGCCGGCATGCCGCCGGCCAGCGCATGCTGCTGGCGCGCCGCCTGGTGTCGGCCGGTGTCCGTTTGGTCAGCCTGACCTATGGGGGCTGGGACATGCACAACAACATCAAGGGCGGCATGGCCGACCAGGCTCCCGCCTTTGACCAGGGCTTTGCCACCCTCATCCGGGATCTGGACCGCAACGGCTTGCTCGACAGCACCATGGTGATGGTGTCCAGCGAGTTTGGCCGCACACCGAAGATCAACGGCACGGCCGGTCGCGACCACTGGCCCAAGGTTTTCTCCATCGTCCTGGCCGGTGGGGGCATCAAGAAAGGCTTTGTCTACGGCAAGTCCGATCCCACTGCCAGCGAACCCGATGATGACGCCCTGTCTGTCGAGGACATGGCGATGACGGTCTACAACCAGATGGGCATCGACGGTGTGAAGAGGCTGATCGCCCCGGGTAACCGCCCGATCGACATCGTCAACAGCGGCAAGGTCATCAACGACCTGCTGGCCTGATATCTGCCAACAAACCTGGAACCTGATGTCCTTCCGGGACCCGGTTGATGTTCCACCACGGGGCGGCCTGGCTCAGGCGGTTTGGTCCAAAAGCCTGAAGGCCGCACAGATTGACACCTTGGAATTGACAACGAGGATACCCGCCATGGGCCCATGCCGCCTGTTGGCTCGCGCCGTGATGCTGGCGCTTGTCTGCCTGTTTCCGACCGGGGTGCTGCGCGCCAACTCCCCCAGTTTGGGGATCGTGAATCCCCGCGGTATCCAAAGGGGCACGGAGGCTGAACTGGTTTTCTCCGGGGCACGGCTGGCCAATCCGAAGGAAGTGATCCTGTACGGGTCGGCCATCCAGGTGTTGTCCATCACCCCGGTCAACGATTCGACGGTGAAGGTGAAGGTGAAGACCGGGCCGGATTGCCGGATCGGCGAGCATGCGGTGCGCCTGCGCACGGCCCTGGGTATAACCGAGGCGCGATCGCTGTATGTGGATCCCCTTCCGGATACCTCCGAGAAGGAACCCAATAGCGACTTCACCAAGCCGCAGAAGATCGGCCTGAACTCGGTGGTCAGCGGTGTGGTGGACAACGAGGATGTGGATTACTTCGCGGTGGACCTGAAGAAGGGTCAGAGACTGAGCGCTGAAGTGTTCGGCATGCGGCTGGGTGGCACCTTCTTCGACCCCTACATCGCGATCCTGGACTCCAGGCGATTCGAACTGGCTGCCAGTGATGATTCCCCTGTCGGCAAGCAGGACGGCATGTGCTCCATCGTGGCGCCTGCCGATGGCACCTATGTCGTGCAGGTGCGCGAGACCAGCTACGGTGGCAACGGGTCCTGCCAGTACAGGCTACATATTGGCAATTTTCCCCGACCAACGGCGGTGATTCCTTCCGGTGGCAAGCCGGGTGAGGAACTGGAGGTCACCTTTTTGGGCGACCCAGCGGGCCCCCTGAAGCAAAAGGTGAAGATTCCCGCCGACGCGCCGGCGAACTTCGTGGTGCACGCGCAAGATGCCACGGGCGTGTCCCCCTCGGGGCTGCCGTTCCGGGTGGTGAACCTGGCGAATGTCCTGGAGACGGAACCAAACGACACGGCGGCGCAGGCCACCGCGGGCCCCGGCCCTGTTGCATTCAACGGTGTGATCGGCAAGCCGGGCGATGTGGACATTTTCAAATTCCCCGGCAAGAAGGGCCAGGTGCTGGATGTCCACTGCTATGCGCGGCGGTTGGGCTCCCCCTTGGACCCGGTCATGTTCCTGGCGGTGGAAGGGGCCGGTCCTTTCGCCTCGGCAGATGACGCGGTTGGCCCTGACAGCTTCTTCCGCGTGACATTGCCTGAAGACAAGAACTACATCCTGACCATCCAGGATCACCTGAAGAAGGGCGGGCCGGACTACGCGTACCGGGTGGAATTCACCCCGCCTGCGCCCAAATCCACCCTCGGTATCCCGAAGGTGGCGCTGTTCTCCCAAGAACGGCAGACAATCACCGTGCACAAGGGCAACCGGATGGCCTCGTTGATGAGCGTTTCCCGCGCCGAGTGGGGCGGGGATGCCACCCTCCGGGCAGAAAATCTGCCTCCTGGGGCAACGATGGCATGCGACACCATGCCAGCCAACCTGGACACCATCCCGGTGGTGATCGAAGCGGCGGTCGACGCGAAGGTGGATGGCCGGGTGACCCAGTTCCGTGCCAAGCCGGCCGACGGCAAGCAGCCCGAGTACCCCTCGCAGTTCAACCAGCAGGCCGACCTGATTATCGGGCCTCCCAACCAGACCCTGTACTGGAAATACGACCTCGAGGGTGACGCGGTGGCGGTGGGTGATGAGGTGCCCTTCAAGATCACCGTGGTGGAGCCGAAGTGCCCGCTGGTACAAAACGGATCGATGCAGTTGAAGATTGTGGCTGAGCGCAAGCCGGGATTCACCGCACCGATCAATGTCTACCCGTTGTTCAACCCGCCCGGCGTCTCCACCCAAGGTTCGAACACCATCCCCGAGAAGGGGACCGAGACGACGTTGACGGTCAATGCCGCGCCCAACGCGCAGGTGAAGGCCTGGAAGACCGCCATCATTGCCAACTCGACGGTGGCTGGTGGACCTGCCTGGGTTTCCAGCCAGTTGTTCACCCTCAACGTGGCGGCACCCTACTTCGCGATGACGATGGAGCGCGGTGCGGTAGAACAGGGCAAGGATACCGAGATCCCGTGCAAGATCACCGTCAACACTCCCATCACCACGCCCGGCAAGGTGAGGATCGTTGGACTGCCACCCAAGGTGGAGTCTCCGGAACTGGAGATCAAATCGGACACCAAGGAGCTGGTTTTCAAGCTGAAGGTTGACAAGGCTGCCCCGGCAGGCAAACACGGCAACATTTTCTGCCAGGCCATCCTTCCGGTGAATGGCGAGCCCGTTGTGCACAATGTGGGCGGAACCGAGTTGCGGATCGATGTGCCCATTCCGCCCAAGGTCGCCTCGGCGGCACCGGCCCCAATGGCCAAACCGAACCCCGCACCGGCTGCTCCAGCCGCCGAGAAGCGGTTGACGCGTCTGGAAAAGCTGCGGCTGGAACAGGCCGAGCGCGAGAAACAAGGCAAATGACAGCTCCGGCTCTCCCACCCAGAGCAGGTGGGGAGACAGGCCGCAGGATAGACGGATCGGGGAGATGGACATGAAACACCTGATGATGCGCCGGTCGATGTTTCTGGCATTGGCGGGTGCCTTGGGCCTTCTGGTTCCGCCAGCCCAGGCAATGGACAAGCCGGCCGCTCCAGCGGCAACGGCCCCGTCGGCTGCCGTGACCCGCCAACTGACCAAGCTGGAGATACTGCCTCCCCAGGTGACACTCGCCACCCGACAGGCGCGGCAGGTGGTGGCTGTGCAGGCGACCTATTCCGACGGCATCACCGAGGATGTGACCGCGCAGGCCAAGCCGCGGCTGAGCAACAGCGGGCTTGCCCGATGGGAGAAGAACGTGCTGTACCCCGTCGCGGACGGGGAGTGCGAACTGATCGTGGAGCATGGTGGCAGGGCTGTGATGGCCCCCGTGAAGGTGACCAAGGCGGGCGAGGAAAGACCGATCAGTTTCCGCCTGGATGTGATGCCCGTCTTCATGCGGTCGGGTTGCAACGCCGGGGGCTGCCACGGTGCCGCCCGCGGCAAGGATGGCTTCCGCCTGTCTCTGTTCGGTTTCGATCCCGAGGGGGACCATCACCGTCTCACCCGCGAGCTGAACGGCCGCCGGTTGAACATGGCCAGTCCCGCTGAAAGCCTGCTGCTGGAAAAGGGAGCGGGAAAAGTGGCTCACACCGGCGGGGCCTGCTTTGCCGAGAATGACCAGTATTGGAACACCATCATCCGCTGGCTGGAGGCGGACGCGCCCAACGATCCGGCCACCATCGCCACCTGTGTGGGGGTGGACCTGTACCCGAAGAACAGCGTGCTGAACGGCAAGGGCGCCACCCAGCAGATGGTGGTCAAGGCCCGCTACTCCGACGGCAGCGAGCGCGATGTCACCCAACTCGCGGTCTTCCTGTCCAGCAACGATGCCAGCGCCAAGATCGCCAAGGACGGTGTGGTCACCGCCGGCGAGCGCGGCGAGGCCTTCGTCATGGCCCGGTTTTCCACCTTCACGGTGGGAAGCCCGATGATCGTGCTGCCCAAGGACTACCAGTTCCAGTGGCAGGCGCAGCCAGAAAACAACTACATCGACAAGCTGGTCGACGCCAAGCTGCAGAAGCTCCGCATCACGCCCAGCCCCACCTGCACCGACGAGGTATTCCTGCGCAGGGCTTACCTGGACATCGTGGGCGGGCTGCCCTCGGTCGAGGAACACCAACGGTTCATGGCGAACCAGTCGCCGAAGAAACGCGAGGAGCTGGTGGACGAGCTCCTGGGCCGTAAGGAGTTCGTGGAACTGTGGGTTCTCAAATGGGCCGAGCTCCTGCAGATCCGCAGCTCGAACCAACTCAGTTACAAGGCCACCCTGCTGTATTACAACTGGCTTCAGGACCGAATCGCCCGGAATGTTCCCGTGAACGAATGGGTGATCGAGCTGCTGGGCGCCTCGGGTGGCACCTTCAAGAATCCGCCCACGAACTATTACCAGAACGAGACGGACATCCTGAAGGTGACCGAGAATGTCGCCCAGGTGTTCATGGGCATGCGCATCCAGTGCGCCCAGTGCCACAACCATCCGTT